>CAVBQH010000393.1:0-2002 GCA_963597485.1 Acutalibacteraceae bacterium | reverse complement strand
TTATGAAGATGAAGTGCCCACAGTGCGGGGCGGCAATGGAATTCAATGAGACGCACACGAAGGCAGTCTGCGACTATTGCGGATGCGAGATGTATGTTGATGATGAGTGCTCTTCTGAGGAAGCGTATGAAATTCGCAGACAAAATCGGATCAATCAGCAGATTGAAGAATTGGAGCATATTGCCAGATGCATTCCGAAGGAGCAGAAGGCTCTGTCACTGGTGCATGAAGCGGATAGTAAATTAAAAACAGCTAGGGAAGACGAAGATAACCTGGTGAAGCAGCATAAAGGGATGCCTTTTGGCGTTGTAATAGCTGCCCTTATTAGTATCTGGATGGGTGCCTACGTTGACATTGGCATTCTGTCAAAGGTTTTATGGGTGTTTTTGACCATTGGAATTGCCACAGGTGTATTCTATTTGGAACGATTCCAATTTGAACGGAAGTTCCCGCAACTTGAAGATGCGGTTCAAACTGCGGAAGAAAATCTGAAGAGAAGGCGGAAATCACTTCAGGACATTCGTAGACAATACGATCTTACGATTCTGCCGGAGAATTTGCAGGATCTTAAGGCAATTCAGTATGTCATTAAGATGCTGCGCTCCGGCAGGGCCCAGAACATCTCTGCGGCAGAAATATTATATGAAGAATATCTCGAGAGGGAGAATTTACAGAGTCAGCTGGAACTGCAGCGGCAGCAGATGAATAATCTTCAGAAAAGTCTTCAAAACGGAAAGAAGGGAGTCGCTGCCGGCGCTAATACGGTGGAAGATTCGTCGGATAATGCCGCAGATATTTTAGGAACGGCGGCAGCTGTCGGCGGAGCATTCATTGTGGGTGCTAAGGTGATGAAAGAAATCGGAAAGCACCTGTGAGTTATTCTCTATTCGGAAAGTGACTGTTGTTGATCCCGGCGGGACAAACGACAGTCACTTTTGCTTTTAAGGAAACGCTGATTTCTGCGCTGTTTGTGGCATAATGTTGCATGACATTCTTAGAATTTGACGAATGTGAACACGCGATCGCCGCAGTCGGACTGCGGCGGAAAGGGGGAGAATGAGAAAGTATATTACAAAAGGAGTAGCTGTTGCATTATGTATCGTTTGTTTTCTGGTCGTTATTTTTAATGCACTTAGGCAGGTGAAAAAAGAATATGATCACGAATCAACATCCTCCGTGCAGGAAGAGGATGATATGTGGATCAAGGAATTCCAGGTAGATGACGGCGGGAAAATTGTTGCGGCTCTGCAGCATGCGATGATGGGGGATTCCTCTACGCAGAAGAGGCTGGAAGTTTATACGCAGGAAGTAACTGACGTAACAAAATTGACAGATGAAGGAAATCTGCTGTTTAGGCTGGGAGCGAAGTATCAGTATGTCAAATATACAGGAACGGCTGCGTATTTTGTTGATTTAAGCAAGGTTGGCTCTGATCAGATCACGGTGAATACAACGGATAAAACGGTGACAATTACAATTCCGCATACCTCACAGGAGCTTGATATTGATGAGGAGAAAACAACGACGGAGGAGACAGAAAAGATTGGTATCTTTGCTGTTGGTGATCCTAAGCTGTCGGAGGAGGAGCGGAAAAAAATAATCACAGAGGTTCGAGAGGAAATGGCGAATACGCTGTCTGAGAATAAGGCAAGCGAAAAGGCGGATGAGATGGCGCTTCTCATTGTGAGGCAGATTTATGAGCCGGTGGTTTCTGTAGTCAGTAAAGATTACAAGGTGAATATTCAGTTTGCTGATGCGGCATGATGACATTCTGAAAATCGCATCTGGGTAGAAAAGAACACCTCATGAGCAAAAAGGAAAGTTGATGGTGGCGATTTTGCAAATGAGTTTTGAATAATTACTCTGTAAAAAGGAGAATGATGAGTAATATGATGAATGATCGTGGACGTTGTATCCGATTTGTTACGTTCTTGCTTTTGGCGTTGGTTTTTTCGTGCGTTATTGGTCCGAAGGTGTCCAATCCGGATACGTATGAATATCT
>CAVBQH010000392.1:0-2005 GCA_963597485.1 Acutalibacteraceae bacterium | reverse complement strand
AATTAATTTGCAGCGGATTTGCGGTCGGAAGCGATATTAATTTGCTGCATGACAGCCAGCCGCATCGAGGTTTCCGAGGAAAAATCGAGATGGGCACTGAATAGTTACCGATTTATTTTCATAAAAAAGCCAGGCCCCTCACTCAGGGACCCGGCTCTAATGAAGACAATGTAAATTTGTATTCCGCTTTACTCAACCGTAACCGATGTCACGTGCGGCTGTGCACCCTCATACCAGTACAGGAAGCCCTCAACATCAATGGTATCACCGACATTCAGGCCTTCCACTGCCTTGTATACATCGCTGTCCTTGTCGCACAGGTACGACTCAACGGTAAAGGTATAGGTAGCATCACCTGCCGTCACGTTGAAGTACAGGTCATCACCCTGCGTGCCGGAGCCATCGTAGTTGTACAGATAAGCTGCTTCATTCCCGCTGGCATCCGTGCTGGCCGCCACGGTCAGCCCCTTCATGGAAACCGCCTGGTTCATGTATGCTTCCAGATCATCTGTGCCCAGCTTGTCCGTCACATCCGCCGGCTCTGCCACATAGGTTCCGTCCTCAACCTCATAGGTTCCGTCAATAATCTCAACCTCTCCGGACCACTCCGACTTGTAACCGGTAACTTTAATCTTCGTGCCAACGGTCAGCTTGTCGTTGTAATCCTCCTCCGAGCACGGAAGATTGTACAGGAAATATCCGCCGTCCTGATCCTGTGTGTAGAACGTAGCAACGCCAACGCCTTCGTTCTCCCACCAGCCCTGCTTGGCCTGGATATAGGTTTCAATCGTAACCTCGGAGTCAACATCCGCAGCCAGATATTCCTCATAGGTCATAACACCCTCGGACTTCTCATCTGCCGCAGTCTCCTCGGCCGCTGCTTCGGTTGTCTCCTCGGCCGCATCGGTGGATGCCTCGGCTGCTGCCTCTGTGCTCTCAGCTGCTGCCTCAGTAACAGCCTCGCTTGCAGCAGTGTCGGAGGACGATGCTCCGCAGCCTGCGAGTGTAACAGCCATTGCAGCTGCCAGTACGGTTGCCAGTTTCTTCTTCATAATACTTTCCTCTTTTCCGCGCCGCTTTTGCTATTCGGAATGCCACACAGCAGCGCAGAAGACGCGTCACCCCGGGTTCCGCACGCCGGATATCGTCCCGGTGCAGTTCCAAAGGTTCTTATACCACTATTTTTCACAAAGGAAAAGACTTTTTATGTCTCCTTTGCACCAGTGCCGCTGCAGCAATTCCGATCCATGCCGCCGCCAGCGTCCCCAGAAGTGCCTTTGCCCCCGCAGGCAGCGGTCCCAGGTCCTGCTGCCCTCCTGTTCCCGAAGCCACAATCTGATCCAGCTTGTACATACTCGCTGTGTCCTCATACAACGACGTAATATACGCCTCATCCACCGTCTGATGCCTGCGGACCGACTTGGTCACCGACTCAATCAGTGCCCCTGACGCTAACCGAAGCGACGCGGAGCCGTTGAAAACCGGTGCCGTGAAGGTCGAGTCCACATTGTCCAGGAGGAGCCTTACCGCATCAATTTTGACAGAATAATGCGCATCATCCTCTCCGCGTCTTGAAAGATACTCCTGATACTCCGCACTCTCCTGTGCCTTCGATGTAACTGGAACGTAGCCTTCCGTCTGCGAATATCCCAGCTGTACCTCATTGGTCAGAAGGTACTGTGCAAAGAGCCAAGAGGCCAGCACTTCCTGTGCATTCGACTTGTTAAAGATACAGATGGACGGTCCCTGGGAGATCATCTTCGGATTCTCCGGGTCCACCTGCGGAACCATGCAGACCTTTGTTGTGAACTGCTGCAGCGCATCCTCACTGATATCCGATAAGGGCGCGTCGGTCCCCATCCAGGTGGCGCCCGCCGTAGAATCAATGGCAAAGATGCACTGTCCTGCGTTTAAGAAATTGGCCGGATAGCTTGAAATTTTGAACGTGGAAAAGGCGCCGGTCGCCGCATGCTCTGCCACGGTTTCCAGAATTTCTGTCGTATCC
>CAVBQH010000391.1:0-2005 GCA_963597485.1 Acutalibacteraceae bacterium | reverse complement strand
GGTCTCTCCTGCACTCCCGTTACGCTCCCTGACAGCCCCTCCGCCTCTTTCTGCCTTGCAGCTGTCCCGGCAGCGCATCCGCACGCGCTGCTCTTACCGCTCTCGACGTGTTCGAACACCTTTGGCGCCAGCTCTTTGATCTCGTAGAAAAGCTGCGCCGTCTCTGCGCAGGCCATGTCCGTTTTATCTATCTCAAAATGCAGCGCAAGCACAGCCTCTCTTTCCGAAATACTGACGGTATCCGCCCGAAATCCGGTAATCTCCGCACCCGTTCTCCCGCGCAGTTCCAGCCTTCCGCCGATTCCGCAGGTCGGAACAGACGGACACCAATCCCAGCCATAGGTGAACTGCGGCTTCCGAAGGTACGCCCTTTGGTTCTTGGTCCCATCGTCTGTACAACAGTAATACGATACGGAATCCTGAATATAATGGTCCTCCGTTCCGGATGTCAGCCGAATGATCAACTGATTTTTCCCTCTTCGAAGATACCGCTTCACATCCTTTTCAAAGGGACGAAAGGCATTGGCATGGTGCCCGATGGGAATTCCGTTCAAAATAAGATCTGCTTTTCCATCCAGCATCTCTGCAAACAGGATAACCTCATCCTCCTGCAGCAATTCATCTGCCTCAAATTCCCGGATAAACCACCAGGAAAGATCACACAGCCATGCTGTATCCCTTGCATTGGTCCCGATCAAAGGCTCCTCCATAAGCCCTGCCGACAGAAGCGGCTGAATGACATCGCACGGAACCATGGCAGGGACACTGCCTTCGGAGTAGGGAAACGTATTGGGATGTCGCCTTCGATGTTCGCTCGTCCGAAGGATCCCGAACACTCCGCCTGTATCCGCGTGATTTAAGACCTCCTGAAACCGTTCCGGTCCTACATCCAGAAATTCTGCCCGCAGCCGGTATTCGCCGCGAAGATCCACAACACCTCCTGCTGCCTTCCGTTGTTTTATCTCTGTACCGTTTGTATTTTTCATCTCACCGTGACCGTATCATCCCTTCACACCGGAGTAGGCAATGCCGTCCACAATGTATCGCTGCGCGATCATGTAGATGATGACAATCGGAATCAGAGAAATCACGGTTCCGGCCATGATGGCGCCATAGTTGGCATCGTACTGTCTCTTGAAGGTCGCAAGTCCCAGCTGAATGGTCCGTTTGGCATCACTGTCCAGGTAGATCATCGGCCCCATGTAATCGTTCCAGACCGAATTGAAGGTCAAAACGATCAGAGTCAGAATACCGTTTTTGGTCAGCGGAACGATGACCCGTGTGTAAATACCGAACGGGCTGCAGCCGTCGATCTTGGCCGCCTCGCAGAGACTGTCCGGAATGCTGACCATATTCTGACGCAGCACGAACACCCCGAATACGCTGAAGGCCCCTGTCAGAATGAGTGACAGATGGCTGTCGTACAAGCCCAGCCTTTGTATGATGACGAACTGCGGGATCATGATGGCGTGCCAGGGAATCATCATCGTGCCGAGGTACAGCAAAAACACCATATCTCTTCCCGGCCACTTTAATTTAGAAAAGGCATAGGCCGCCATGGAGCAGGTAATGACCTGCAGGAACGTAATGCTCAGCGTGATCTTGGCTGTATTCAGGAAATAGATCGGGAAATTGATCTTATGCAGGACCTCATCGTAGTTGTCCAGATGGAACGTTTCCGGAATCCAGCGGATCGGCACAGAGAAAATCTCGTTCTTAAGCTTGAAGGAGGCACTCAGCATCCACAGAAACGGAATGATCATAACAATGGCCACCAGCACTGCAACGATCAGGAACATGATGCTGACAATTCGTTCTTTTTTCTTGTTTCTCATATCTGCCTTCCATGCTGCCTGTTTGCGGCAGCGTTGTCTTCAATCCTATTCCACCACCCATTTGCGCTGTCCGTACCACTGCACAGCTGTGATGATGAAGATGATCAGGAATAAGAAATACCCGATGGCGGAGCCGTATCCCATCCTTCCGTACTTGAATGCCTCCTGAT
>CAVBQH010000390.1:0-2016 GCA_963597485.1 Acutalibacteraceae bacterium | reverse complement strand
ATTGATACCTCTTTGACGCCCTGGCTTCTTTCGCTGCCAGTTTAGCCCGGAGGTAGTTAATCCCCATTAATTCAGGCATCCGATTTTCTCCTTTTCTGTGAAACATGTTTCATGGAACGAGATATTTTCGCAGTCACGGCGGAAGAGCGGAGCTCAACTTTTGAGGGGCCCCATGCCCCCATTCCGGACGTGCTTCATCACATTTGTGCAACACGTTTGTGCGTGAAACATTTGCCGTGTTCATCACTGTTTCACGCTTTGTATTTTGTCCAGTCTAAGCTCCAAGGCAAGTTACTTACTCCTATCTCTTCTGTCTCTTTCTTTAACTCCATAGGAGCAGCTGCCTTATCACTCTTCATCCTGTTACACCGGAAGTGTGCAAGCTGCAGATTATCAATATCACTTGGATGTCCGCCCTTAGCTACTGGAATGATGTGGTCAATAGTTGGGCTCATTGGGTCAGGATACTTCAGATTGAAATCCACCGGCCTGCCACATATCCCGCATACGTCCTGGGTGGCATAGATTTTTTTCTTATTCTTGTCGAATTGAGCTCTTGCCCAGCCGTTCCTGTCCGGTCTTTCAATACCCACCGTCCCACCTCGAAAGTCTTCCTTATTACTTCTGACTTTCACTAAATAAGAAACCCAAGCGGTTAAGCTTGGGCTTCTTACGGAGTAAAATGATTGAAGAAAGTAGTCTTATAAAGGAGGCCTTTTTGTAAACTTCCTTGATATCACTATAGCACATTATTTTGTGTCGCGGTGTGTCGCAAGGTATTCCAGGAGGAAATCATATGGAATGAATTGATATGACCGGATTAATCCGCTTCGAAAGATTCGGTAGCACTGACCTCGGGAATAAAATTTTCTCCTGGCAATCTCTTCCATGTTAATGAAGGACTCATAATAATAACTCAGCACTTCCTGTTCATCTGGGGGAAGATTGCGAATAACATCATCAGCATCATTGCAAATTCTGTTCCATTCGTCAACTTCTGCAGTCAGCCTTGCTTTTCGTTCTTCCACGTTTTCAAGGATAAGCTGTTGCTTGCTCGTCTTGCCTTTCCCTGACGGCATCCCCGAATAGTCAATTGAGATGCTTTCAGCGGACGCTATGGCTTCCTGAAGCTTCTCTTCAGCCATTTCCTTGAATCGGAAGGCGTCTCTTGCTCTTTGAAAATAAGCTTTAGAAACATTAATTTGTTCCCGCTCTTCATTCGTTAGTGGCTCTCCGTGAAGAATCCGTGTCATTTGCTCTCTCCAATTCTTTCAGCATTGCGCTTGTTGCCGTGCTCCCACAATGTGGGCAATTTAAACCGTTCTCGTATTCCATTCCGCAGATTGCGCACGTTTTCTTGCCTGTGCGCCCTGTCTTGATAGCTTTCTCCCCTTGCCTGAGTAATTTCACCTTATCGGTAAAACCGTCCTTCTCGGGGCTTGTAGGCGATTCTAGCGCTATCCTCAGTGCTCGCTTATCTTCCTGCAACGCTTCAATCTTCCGTTTTGCCTGTTCCAGCTCGGTCTTTTCGTGGCTGGCGTTCAGCATTGCCGCGAAAAACAGGGTTATTAATCCACCTATAAAAGCTCCGCAGAAGAGCCACATAAGGTCTACCATGTTCATGCTATACCTCCACTTCGTTCGTGTTTCGCACCAGTGCTTCAAAGAACAGCTCCATGGCATCTAACATGGTGTAGTCCGCAAATCTGTCAGTGAACACGTTTGCCATGTCATGTACCGTTTGCACGGCATCCATTTCTTCCTCGGTAAATTTTACTTTCTTAATCACGTTCATTTAATTACCTCCTTGAATTTCATATTCGCTAAAGGTTGTGAATTCAGACAGTGCCGTAAACATCTGAGCAAAATAGTCAATTAAATCGTCTCGGTCAATATTGTGCTCATCTGCAAACCTTACAAGGTTGCCAGCAACAGAAGCAATATATTCCTGCATCCAGTTTCTTTCTTCTTCGTTCATTCAATCTCCTCCAATCAGTTTTTTAATCAATCCAATCT
>CAVBQH010000389.1:0-2017 GCA_963597485.1 Acutalibacteraceae bacterium | reverse complement strand
CGTATGCCCAGGCAGAGCGGCAGGTGAAGCGCACCAATCGCTACCGTAAGGACTATGAATACTACACGGGACACCGCTGGAAGAATCCGGCAAACTATGACATGATGCTCAACAGTGCGCGGATCGGACGAAGCCGCGTTGCAGATGTGATGGAAAATTACATCCGCTCACGCCTTCCGAAGGAAGACAATGTCTAAGGCGGAGAAATATTTACAGCAGCAGACAGACGGCACTTTGCCGTCTGTCTGCTGCTGTTTTGCCTGTATCTGCTTGGCACCTGCCACATTTCAATGTGAACCCTCTGCTTGCAGGCAAATTCACGATTGAAATTGGCAGCCGGGCGTGGTGCAAGCACTACAAGCCAGCCACATCGAGGTTTTTGAAGGAAAATCAGAAATAAAAGCCGATGTTTAGCTTTTTTTTTAGAAAATATCATGACCGTACGTGATAAAATAAGGTCAGTAGCAAACCAACCGCTGGTTTCCAGAAGGATTCCAGCAGAAAGGGGTGTACATGAAGTATACAATTGTGGGGAAGAATGTAGAGGTAACTCCGGGACTGGACAATGCGATCCGTAGCAAGCTGGACAAGCTGGACAGGTTCTTTTCACCGGAAACACCGGTTCGCGTAACGCTGAGTGTAGAAAAGGAACGTCAGAGAATTGAGGTAACCATTCCGGTGCGGGACGGAATCATCCGTTCGGAGCAGGTCAGCAATGACATGTACATCAGCCTTGATCTGGTTGAAGAGGTAATCGAGCGTCAGCTCAAGAAGTATAAGAATAAGATTGTGGATCGGCATCAGGATTCGGGCAATGACTTCCGTCGGGAATTCCTGGAGCAGGACTATCTGCCGGAGGAGGAGATTCGTATCTCTCGCCGCAAGCAGTTTGATATGAAGCCGATGTATCCGGAGGATGCCTGCCTGGAAATGGAGCTTCTGGGACATGATTTCTATCTGTTCTGCAATGCAGAGACGGAGCAGCTGAACGTGGTTTACAAGAGAAAAGGCGGAACCTACGGCCTGATTGAACCGGATCTATAAGAAATCTATAGAAATTATAAAAAAATTCTATAATGGCATGAATACAGCCCCTTTGCTCGTTGAAATGGCAAAGGGGCTGTGCTATAATTTCCTCATCGGTGTGATAAAAATTTAACAAAGTCACACAAACAATTACATTGAAGAATTGTTGTATTGGATTGGAGGAATGAGAGACATGGCAGACAGAATCGTGATTGCAAGTGCTTGCCGTACGGCAGTAGGAAAGATGGGCGGCACCCTTTCCGCAACTCCCGCTGCAGAGCTTGGCTCTATCGTGATCAAGGAAGCGGTGAAGCGCGCCGGAATCAAGCCGGAGGATGTGGATCAGGTATTCATGGGATGCGTTATCCAGGCTGCGCAGGGACAGAACATTGCCAGACAGTGCTCTTTAAAGGCAGGACTTCCCATTGAGACACCTGCAGTTACATTGAATGTAGTATGTGGATCTGGCCTGTATGCTGTAAATCTGGCAGCAAGCCTCATTAAGGCCGGAGAGGCTGAGGTCGTTGTAGCCGGCGGTACTGAGAACATGTCCATGGCTCCTTACGCACTGCCGAAGGCACGCTACGGATATCGTATGAACAACGGAACACTGGTTGACTGCATGGTAAATGATGCTCTGTGGGATGTTTTCAATGACTACCACATGATCCAGACAGCAGATAACGTGGCGAAGCAGTGGGGCCTTACCAGAGAAGAGCTGGATGAGTTTGCAGCAAATTCTCAGACCAAGGCTGCAGAGGCAATTGAGGCTGGCCGTTTCAAGGAAGAGATCGTTCCGGTTGAAATCAAGAAAAAGAAAGAGACCATCATTTTTGATACCGATGAGGGCCCTCGTGGCAGACAGACTGCTGCAGATATTGCCAAAATGCGTGCTATCAATCCGGACGGCGTAACGACGGCAGCAAATGCTTCCGGTATCAACGACGGTGCAGCAGCGCTGGTTGTTATGAGCGAGTCTAAGGCCAAAGAG
>CAVBQH010000388.1:0-2022 GCA_963597485.1 Acutalibacteraceae bacterium | reverse complement strand
TTCTGGTGGACCACAATGAGCGTTCCCAGGCTGTGGACGGACTGGAGGATGCGGAAATTCTGGAGGTCATCGATCATCACCGGATCGGGACGCTTGAGACGGGGAGTCCTGTTTATTTTCGAAATGAGCCGGTGGGCTGCACGGCAACGATCCTTCATGCCATGTTCCATGAGCATAACGTTGAGATTCCGAAGGACATTGCAGGACTTTTGCTGTCGGCAATTCTCTCGGATACCCTGATGTTCCATTCTCCGACCTGCACGCTGGTGGATAAGGCGGCGGCCAAGGAACTCGCCCAGATCTGCGGCGAGGACATCGATGAGTACGGCAAGAAGATGTTCGAAGCCGGAGAGGATCTCACCGGACGGGATGCCGATGATATTCTTCACACGGATTTCAAGGAGTTCAACATCGGAGACAAGACGATCTCAGTCGGCCAGGGCTTTTTCATGAGCGGAAAGGCGTATTCCGAGGCGGGAGAAATGGTGAACGCATACCTTCCGACGGCACTTTCCGGCTCCGGCAATTCCATGATCTTCTATATGCTGACGTCGGTTATGAACCAGAGCACCGAGTTGTTGTTCGTCGGAAAGGGAGCGGATGAGATCGTAGCCCGCGCCTTCGGCAAGGAGCCGGAGAACGGACGCGTGCTCCTGCCCAATGTTGTCAGCCGCAAGAAGCAGCTGATCCCGCCGCTTCGCGAAGCGCTGCTGGCATAAAAGTTTTGCTTGCAATTGGTCGGCGGCTTTGCTAATATACGTATGTTGTCGCCTGAATTTTGAAATGTGAGGAGGTGTTAGTATGGCAAAATGTGAAGTTTGTGGCAAAGGTGCACATTTCGGAAACAATGTCAGCCATTCACATAGAAGATCCAACAGAATCTGGAATTCCAATGTCCAGAAGATCAAGGTTAAAGCTGACAGCGGCGTCAAGAGAATGAACGTCTGCACAAAGTGCCTTCGTGCTGGTAAAGTAGAGCACGCATAAGCCTTTGATCTGCTATCTTTGATGTGAGGAGCCTGTCCGAAATGTCGGACAGGCTTTTTGTTGTTGTAAAAATTGAGATGTGGATGAACTTTAATGGGGGAAGGGAAAATGGAAGTACAGAAATTCAGGGCCAAATACATCGGCGACCGGGCCTTTTATGAGCATGCGCTGCTCATTGCAGTTCCGATGATACTCCAGAACCTGATCACGAATTTTGTCAGTATGCTGGACAACATCATGGTCGGACAGATCGGAACGGCGCAGATGAGCGGCGTCTCCATCGCCAATCAGTTTGTGTTCGTGTTCAATATGGCTGTATTCGGCGGTGTGTCAGGCGCCAGCATCTTCGGCACTCAGTTCTATGGGAAGGGTGACCACGAGGGACAGCGGTATACATTCCGATTCCGCCTTTGGATGACGATGCTGCTGAGTGTCCTGTTCGCGGCCGTTTTCCTGGGCTTTGACCGGCAGCTGATCTCATTGTTCCTGGAAGCAGGAGACGATGATCCGGCGCTTCTGGCCAGCACATTGGATTATGGGCGCGAGTATCTGCGCATCATGGTCATCAGCCTCTTTCCCTTTGCCATTGGGCAGGCCTACGCCAGCACCATCCGCGAATGCGGAGAAACCAGAATTCCGATGCTGGCAGCGTTTGCGGCAGTGGGTGTGAATCTGGTACTGGATTATGCATTGATTTTCGGCAAACTGGGCCTTCCGTGCCTGGGCGTTGCCGGCGCGGCGATTGCGACCGTCGCGGCCAAGACCATCGAGATGGCCTATATGATTCTGTGGACGCATACGCATCTGGACCGCATCGCATGCGTGCGCGGCGCATTCCGCAGCCTGTACATTCCGGGCGACCTTGCCGGCCGCATCGTGGTGAAGGGAAGTCCACTTTTGATGAACGAGCTTTTGTGGTCGCTGGGCATGTCGGTGGTGGCCCAGTCCTACTCGGTACGGGGCATTGATGTCGTTGCAGCGAGGAATATTGCCAGCGTTCTGGTGAATCTGTTCAACGTGGTATTCGTACAGATG
>CAVBQH010000387.1:0-2031 GCA_963597485.1 Acutalibacteraceae bacterium | reverse complement strand
GTCTGACACAGTTCCACCCCGCGGCGCACTCCCGCCGCCGATATCTTACGCTTTTATCCGAAACCGCGTATCACTGCTCTCCCACGCGGCACGCGCTGCAGGCCTCGCTCTGCTCTCCCTGCGCGGAGGTATCCGTAATTCCTTCCTTCTGAAGCTTTTCGACAACCTCGCGCATCGTACGCCATCCAAGTGTAGCACATTTCACACGAGCCGGCATGTGTGCCACATCCTCCAGCGAAGCAGCCTCATCCAGCTCCTCTTTTTCCTCTTGTGTCGCCGTTCCCTTGATCATCCCCATAAAGATATCTGCAAGCCGCAGTGCTTCTTCCTGGGTCTGTCCGATGACCAGATCGCACATCATATCGGCACTTGCCTGGGAGACCGCACATCCGCTGCCGTTGAAGGACGCATCCTCAATCACGCCGTCCTTAATTAAAAGCTGCAGGTTAATGTCATCGCCGCAGCTGGGATTCACTCCGTTCAGAACAATCGTGGCATTTGGCAAATCGTGCTTGTGCCCCGGATGCAGATTGTGCTCATTTACAATTTCACGATACAAAGATTTAATATCCAAGCCAGTTTCTCACTTTCCGAAGAGCCGCCGCAAAGCGCTCCACTTCCTCTTCCGTATTATAAAAATACAAGCTCGCACGCACCGTCGCATTGGCGCCCAGAAACTTCATCAGCGGCTGCGCGCAATGATGTCCTGCGCGAACCGCAATGTGCTCCGTATCCAGAACTGAAGCAACGTCATGCGGATGGCACCCTTCAATATTAAAGGTTACGATTCCATTGTGCCGCGCCGGATCCTTCGATCCGTATACCGTTATTTCCGGAATCGCAGCCATTTCCTCCATCAACTGTCTTGTCAGCGCGTCCTCTGTTCTGCGAATGGTCTCAAAGCCCACCTGCTGCAGGTAATCAATGGCAGCACCCAGTCCCACAGCACCGGAGGCATTCACCGTTCCCGCCTCAAATTTCTCCGGAACCTCTGCGAAGGTTGCGCTCTGCCGGTCGACGTATTCTATCATTTCTCCACCGGTCAGGAACGGCGGCATCTCCTCCAAAAGCTCCATACGCCCATATAAAGCGCCGATTCCCATCGGAGCCATCAGCTTATGTCCGGAAAACGCATAAAAATCGCAGCCTAAATCCTTCACATCCACCGCCATGTGCGGTGTCGACTGCGCGCCGTCCACAACACACACCCCGCCGTGCTCATGTGCAATCTGTGCCGCCAGCTTCACCGGGTTGCATACCCCTAACACATTGCTGACCTGCCCCAGAGAAACAATCTTCGTCCGGTCCGTTATTTTACTCCGAAGCTCCTCTTCCGAAAGCGTTCCGTCCATGGACGGCTCCAGATAAACCAGCTTCGCCTTTTTCTCACGGCATACCATCTGCCAGGGCAGAATGTTGGAGTGATGCTCCATTACCGAAATAACGACCTCATCTCCCTCCTGCACATGGCTAAGCCCGTAGCTGTAGGCTACCAGATTCAGGCTCTCGGTGGTATTCCGGGTAAAAATAACCTCTCCATCCTGCCGGGCTCCGATCAGCGCCGCCGCCTTATGTCTGGCCTCCTCGTACCGATCCGTGGCCTCGATGCTCCATCCGTACAGGCCTCGAAGCGGATTCGCATTGCAGGTGTTATTGAAACGCTCCATCGCCTCCATTACACACCGCGGCCGCTGCGTTGTTGCTGCATTGTCAAAATAAACCACGTCGCTGCCCTGCAGAATCGGAAAGTCCTTCCGAAATAAATTAGGGGCTCCCGTTATTTCACTCATCTGGCAAAGGCCTCCTCGATTTTATTCATAAGCTCTGCCCGAAGCGCAAGATCCGGAATTTCCCGAACCACAGCTCCCAGCCTGGCACGTACCATAATCTGCTCCGCTTCCTTCCGGTCAATGCCTCTGGCCGCCATGTAAAACAGCATGTCAGCATCCAGCTGACCAATGGAGGCCCCGTGTCTTCCCTCTACGTCCTCTTCCTCGCAAAGAATAATGGGCAATGTCTTGTTCACAATAT
>CAVBQH010000386.1:0-2033 GCA_963597485.1 Acutalibacteraceae bacterium | reverse complement strand
GAGCAAGGGTATTTCCAATACTGCAATCATCTGGAAGCATGAGGTGCGAAATGCGATGATGCCGGTTGTCACGGTGCTTGGCCGAATGGTCGGTGCGATCTGTACCGGTTCCTTCGTCATTGAAAACTTGTTTGCAATTCCGGGTCTTGGAAAATATTACGTAAACAGTGTAACCGCAAGAGATTACACACTCACAATGGGACTTACCATATTTTATTCGATTTTTGTAGTTTTAAGTATGCTGGCAGTCGATATCCTTTATTGTGTGATTGATCCGAGAGTCCGCCTGTCAGGAAAACGGTAATAAAACGGTAATAGAAAGGCAAACCATATGGAAGAAACGTTTGTAAAGGATTTTACGAGAGTTCCCAAAGATGTAAAGGCAAGCCAGCGTATCAATCGAGTGTCGCTTACCTACGCACAGGGCGTCATCCGAACACTGAAGCAGAATAAGGCAGCGATGATTTCGCTTGGATTTATCATTTTCATCATTTTGGTTGCAATATTTGGACCGATTGTGCTTCCAAATTATCAAAAGACCGATCTGATGCACACACTTGAGGCACCGGGCGGCGGTCACTGGTTTGGAACCGATGATCTTGGACGCGATGTGCTGACACGTCTTGTACGAGGAACAAGAATTTCACTTATCATCGGTTTTGTGGCAGAGACGATAAATCTGGTTGTCGGTATTATCTATGGCGGAATCGCCGGATATATGGGCGGAAAAGTCGACATGATCATGATGCGAATCATTGATGTGATTATGTCCATTCCGCAGATGATCATTATGATCTTATTATTGACGGTATTAAACGGAAGTGTAGGAACACTGCTCATCGCACTGTGTATCACAGGCTGGACAGGACTTGCAAGACTTGTCAGAGGACAGGTATTATCGCTTCGCGAGAATGAATACGCGCAGGCGGCACAGGTGCTTGGCGCAAGCAAATGGCGTATTTTACAGACACATTTAATTCCAAACACCATCGGACCAATCCTGGTCAATTACACGATGAGCGTTCCGGGAGCAATCGGAGCAGAGGCGTATTTAAGCTACTTAGGACTTGGAATTGCCATTCCGGAGGCCAGCTGGGGCAACCTTCTTCAGCTTGGTTCCAGCCAGTTTCCAGGTTCGTTGTGGTTGTTCTTTACACCGGCAATTGTGTTTGCGCTGACGATGCTTGCGTTCAATCTTCTCGGAGATGGTCTTCGCGATGCACTCGACCCGCAGATGCGCAAGTGATCACTTAAGAGCGTTGACAGGTTACAGGACTTCGAGAGCAAACATCTGCGACGCCAATGCCGTAAAGCGAAGCGGTCAGGCTTGGCGTGCAGACTGTTTGTCGAAAAGTCCGTCATGATAGAATATGTGGTAAAAGAAGCGGAAAGGATGGAAGCAATGTTAGAGATAAAAGATTTGAGGGTATCCTTTCATACCTATTCAGGTGAGGTTCAGGCCGTAAGAGGTGTGAATTTAAAGCTGGGCGAGGAAGATACACTGGCGATTGTCGGTGAGTCCGGCTGTGGAAAATCGGTAACAGCGCAGAGCATTCTGAGGCTTCACAATCCAGAGATTACCGAGTTTAAGAGCGGCGAGATTCTCGCAGATGGCGTTGATGTATTAAAGCTTTCCGAAAAGGAAATGCAGAAAATTCGCGGAAACAAGATCGGAATGATCTTTCAGGAACCGATGACGGCGCTCAATCCGACGATGACAATCGGAAGCCAGATCATAGAAGTTTTAAGACAGCATGAGACCGACGAAAATGGAAAGAAAATCTCAAAGGACGCGGCAAAGAAGCGTGCGATTGAGCTGCTTCGCATGGTAAAGCTGCCCAATCCGGAACGACGTGTCGATCAGTTTCCACATGAGTTTTCGGGTGGTCAGTTACAGCGTGTCGTCATTGCAATGGCGATGGCATGTTCCCCCAAGGTACTGATTGCCGATGAGCCGACCACCGCACTCGATGTTACGGTGCAGGCACAGATTCTTGATCTGATGAAGGAAATGCAAAAGACTAAGAAAATAT
>CAVBQH010000385.1:0-2034 GCA_963597485.1 Acutalibacteraceae bacterium | reverse complement strand
GATGGTACACCGGTGCGCAACTGGTACGGAGAGTCTTACAGAGGCCTGTCTTCACTGCGGCTTGGTATTCAGAATTCGATGAATATCGTGACGGTGAAGACGCTGGTGGACATCACACCGCAGCTGGGTTATCAGTATCTGCTGGATTTTGGGTTCACGACATTGGTGGATAATGAGGTGATTGGCGGAAAAACCTACTCTGATATTCAGCCGACGTTGGCGCTTGGCGGAATCACAAAGGGTGTAAAGAATATTGAGCTGAATGCGGCGTACGCGACGATTGCAAACGGCGGCGAGTATCTGGAACCCAAGCTCTATACCAAGGTTACTGACCATAGCGGGAATGTCATTCTGGATGCAGATGAGGTCCGTCAGAAACGGCGCGTTCTGAAGGAGACGACAGCCTGGCTTCTGACTTCTGCCATGGAGGATGTTGTCACGAAGGGAACCGGAACAAAGGTGAACTTTGGAACGACGCCCATTGCCGGTAAGACGGGTACTACATCGGATGAAAATGATGTATGGTTCGCCGGGTATACCAACTACTACACATGCACAACCTGGGCAGGCTACGATGAGAATACAGACCTTGTGGGATCGGAGTCCGGCATTGCCAAGACCATCTGGCGCGGCGTGATGGAGAAGGTTCATGAGGATCTTCCGTCCTCGGACTTTACCAAGCCGGCCGGAATTGTTCAGACCACGGTTTGCAGCCTTTCCGGAAAGCTTCCGGTGGCGGGACTGTGTGACAGTACTCTGAAGACCGAATACTTTGCAGAGGATACGGTGCCGACGGAAAAGTGTGATGTTCACTACCAGGGAACCATCTGTGCGTACTCCGGGCTTCCGGCTACGGATGAATGCCCCTTCAAGACAACCGGTGTTGCAACCTTTACAGAATCCGGACTTAAGTGCATTCATACGGCGGAGTTTATGTCTCAGGCCAATATCAATGATATCCTGGCACAGGAGCAGCAGGAGATGGCGGCGGCTGCGGCAGCAGCTGCGGCAGATGATGCGCAGGCTGCATTGGATGCTGCCAATGCTACACTCCAGGAGGCGGCACAGCACCTTCAGGATGCTCAGAATACATTGGTAGCAGCCCAACAAAGCGGCGATGCCACGGCAATTGCCACTGCACAGTCGGCGGTGAATACGGCGACGGAGAATTACAATGTTGCCACTCAGCAACAGGTTGCGGCGCAGCAGGCACTGACACAGGCACAGCAGTCGGCAGGGGGTTCCTCTGCGGCGACAGGAGACACAGCGGCGGCCAATGCTGCGGCGGCTCCAACGGGATAAGCGATGGAATACTATACGATTACAAGGACCGGGCAGGCACAGTACGAGGAGAAGAAATCCAGATTTCTCGGGGAAGCCATTCCGGTCTGCTCCGAAGAGGAAGCGGCAGAGCATCTTTCAAGAATTCGAAAGCAGTACTATGATGCCAGGCACCATTGTTATGCATATGTTTTGGGAGAAGGCAGAGATCGCAAGAAAGCTTCTGATGACGGGGAGCCCCAGGGAACAGCGGGGCTCCCTATTTTGAAGGTTATTGAAGGTGAATCCTGTACGAATACACTGGTCGTGGTGACGCGTTATTTTGGCGGAACACTTCTGGGAACCGGCGGGCTTGTGCGCGCCTATACCAATGCAGCGAAGGCCGCACTGACAGCGGCTGCGCCGGTTTGCATGAGAGAGGGAGAGGTGCTGGAGCTGTGCATGGAGTATTCCATGCTGGATTCTGTACGCTACCTTCTGGAGGGGGAGAGCATCCGGACAAGAGACATACAATATACTGATAAAGTCCGCCAGCAGGTTGTTGTTCCTTTGCCGAAGGCTGCTCTTGTGCGCCGGAGCGTGCAGGAGTTAAGCGGAGGTAAGATTGCGGTTAATTTGGTGGAAAAAGGCTTTTTTGGCTTTGACATTGAAACGGAGCAAGTCTAGACTCAGATGAGTCAGGTGCTAAACAGATATTGGTAATTGTTTAGCACCCATCTCGAATTTGCTATCGCAAATCCTCGATGTGGCTGG
>CAVBQH010000384.1:0-2061 GCA_963597485.1 Acutalibacteraceae bacterium | reverse complement strand
AAACCTGAATTATTCATCCCGATAGGGACGATGCGGCTGAAAGCCGCATAACTACCGTGTTTTTCGCAATTATTGCTCTCACTCCATGAGTGAACAAAAAAGAGCTCGACTTTCTGGCAAAATGTGAGTATCGAAGTCACAAAACCACCGTGAAAGGAGCTCTCTGTGAACATCTTAAACACCACATCCCTTGAAAGCAATAAGCGTGTAAAAATAAATTTTGCTGGCGGCGACCTCTCCTCCGATGCAAGATTTATTCCCTGTAACCGCAAAAAAAGAAGAAGACCCCTCGCCTGGCAGCATCGGTCCTCTTCTTTATCACATCACATCGCACACGCTGCACTCGAGGCATTCAACGCTTCGTACGCAAGCATACACGCTGTAATCAGTTGCTATGATAAGAGGAAGATCGCTGTTTTGCAATACTCTTTATAAATATAAACCTTCCCATTCCCTCTATTCTCTGTCTGATTACCCAGAGCTTGATCACCAGAACTGTCCAGTCTGCAGAACAAGGGGCAGGGACAAATCCATCCTAAGTTCTCGGTGAGAGCGTGCCTGATGGTATGAAAAAGGAGCAGCCCCGAAAGGTCACTCCTCATGGATATATGTGTTATTTTGTCAGAACAATTCTACTCGGCCAAGCAGCAGGCCAATCAAGTTGCAGTGGAAGATGCCGTTGTCGTCATAAAAATTGTACGGCACATCCATTCGAATGTCTCAGCGATTGAAGGCTTCCTTACCCGGATATACCGCTGCCGCGCCAAGCTCCTCTTCGATGCGAAGAAGCTGGTTGTACTTGGCCACGCGCTCACTTCTGGACGGCGCACCCGTTTTGATCTGCCGTGTATTAAGTGCAACGGCAAGATCTGCAATGGTGGTGTCCTCGGTCTCTCCGGAGCGATGAGACGTGATGGCTGTGTAGCCGGCCTTATGCGCCATCTTGATGGCCTCAAGGGTTTCGGATACAGAGCCAATCTGATTGAGCTTGATCAGGATGGAGTTGCCGCTTCCGTTCGCAATTCCCTTGGAGAGACGCTCGGTGTTGGTAACAAACAGATCATCACCCACCAGCTGCACCTTGCCGCCAAGCTCGGCCGTCATCTTCTTCCAGCCTTCCCAGTCCTCTTCATCGAGACCGTCCTCGATGGACCAGATGGGATACTTCTCAACCAGAGACTTCCAGTGCGCAATGAGCTCATCCGACGTGAAATCCTTGCCGGACTTAGGCTGATGATAGAAGCCGATTCCCTTGTCGCTCTTCCACTCACTGGAGGCAGCATCCATTGCCAGCACAAAGTCCTTGCCGGGTTCATAGCCGGCATCCTTTACCGCCTGCAGGATGTGCTCGATGGTATCCTCATCATCCTTGAGGTTCGGTGCAAAGCCACCCTCATCTCCCACTGCTGTGGTGTTGCCCTCTGCCTTTAAGTTCTTCTGCAGTGCATGGAAGACCTCTGTGCACCAGCGAAGTGCCTCCCGGAAGGTAGGTGCGCCCACCGGCATAATCATGAACTCCTGCGTGTCAACCGAGTTGGTTGCATGAGCGCCGCCGTTTAAAATGTTCATCATCGGAACCGGAAGAACATTTGCGTTCGCGCCGCCAAGGAACCGGTACAGCGGAATTCCAAGTGCCTCTGCGGCTGCCTTGCAGCTGGCAATGGATACCGCCAGAATGGCATTTGCGCCCAGCTTGGACTTATTCGGTGTGCCGTCCGCCTTCAGCATAGCGGCATCTACTGCGTAGACGTTCTGCGGATCCAATCCCTTCAGGGCATCATTGATCACAGTATTGACGTTGTTTACTGCAGTTGCAACGCCCTTTCCGCCGAATCTTCCCTTATCTCCGTCCCGAAGCTCGATAGCCTCGAATTCTCCGGTGGAAGCACCGCTGGGTGCTGTTCCGCGTCCGACTACGCCGTTCGTCAGAATAACCTCTGCCTCTACCGTAGGATTTCCGCGGGAATCAACAATTTCACGTCCAATGACCTTCTCAATTTCCAAATGCTGCATCATGGTCCAATTCTCCTTTCGCAATTGCGATCATCTGCTCCGATGTGT
>CAVBQH010000383.1:0-2064 GCA_963597485.1 Acutalibacteraceae bacterium | reverse complement strand
CCTGTGGACTGGCTGCTGCAGCCGGGAACCGCGATGGCGGCCGTCATCGCGATGAACTGCTGGGTGGGCATTCCGTTTAATATGCTGCTCCTTACCTCTGGCCTTACAGGAATCTCCCAGGAGGTGCTGGAGGCGGCAGAGGTGGACGGTGCCAACAAATGGCAGAGATTCTGGCGCGTAACATTTCCGCTGCTGCGGCCGGCGATCATGGCTGTTTTGATGCTCGGCTTTATTTATACCTTCAAGGCCTTCGACCTGATGTTCATCATGACATCCGGCGGTCCGCTGAATGCGACCGATGTTCTTGGAACCTATGCCTATAACCTGTCCTTTAAGCAGTACGAGTTTTCAAAGGGCTCGGCAGTGGCGATGGTATTGTTTGTCATATTGTTTATCATCGGCTTGTTCTATCTCAAGATGGTAGCATCGGAGGATGACGAATGAAGACTACAACGAAAACAGCAGAAGCGTCGAAAAAGAATATAGAGAAAAAAGAAAAAAGAAATCCTGATCGGATCGATCTTTCCAATATGACTCCCAGGGAGAAGAGAGCGAATATTGTGATGTGTGTGATCGCCATCCTCGTGGCCATTGTGTTCCTGTTCCCGATTTACTGGCTGGTGAGCATGTCCTTTAAGACCGATGCGGAATCCTTTGGCAAGATTGTCACCTACTACCCGCACAACTTTACGCTGGAGCCATGGATCCTGAACTTCTCGGATTCGGAATTTGTTTCTTCCATCAAGAACAGCTTGTGTATCGCCTTTTTATCCATGTTCCTGTCCCTTGGCTTTGGTGTTACCTGTGCCTACGGAATGGGTAGATACAAGGTAAAGGGAAGCAAGGCCTTCATGCTGACCTTCCTGGTATCGCAGATGCTGCCGGCCTCGCTGATGCTGACCCCTATGTATCTGATTTTCAACCAGCTGCACCTTCTGGGCACGTATCTGGGTCCTGCGATTGCCATTTCATCCGGATCGGTTCCGTTTATCGTGGTTACGCTTCGTCCGTACTTTAAGAGCGTGCCGACCTCGCTGGATGATGCGGCACGCATTGACGGCTGCAATGTGGTGCAGTCCTTCTTCCTGATCATGCTTCCGGCCATCAAAACGGGTATCATTACTGTACTGGTTATTTCGTTCCTGAACGGCTGGAATGACCTGGCATATTCCATGACCTTCAACGTGCAGTCGGATATGCGGCCTCTGACAGCGAATATTTACAAGTTCCAGAGCAAATGGGGAACCAAGTGGAACTGCATCATGGCCTATGGAACCATTCTGGTGCTGCCGGTCATCTGTCTGTTCGTCTTCCTGCAAAAGTACATTGTGGGCGGCATGACAGCAGGTGCAGTGAAGGAGTAACCATTACCACGAATTTATAAACACAGCAATTCAATACCGGTTGGGGCAAAAGAAATTTTGCCCCTGCCAGCTTTAGCACGACAGGAGGAAACTACCATGGCTGAATTACATACAGTTTCGGTGGAAGAGGGCGGATCCGCAGGAGATTTCCGTACAACCAATGAGTTTCTGCTGGGATATTTTGGCGAAAAAGATGGCGCGCTGACCTACCGTTATGACGCGGAGCGGGTGCTTATCGAACCATGGGGAGACAACGCACTGCGCGTTCGTGCCTCGAAGGAGCCCAAGATGCCGCAGGAGCTGTGGGCACTGGAAGGAAATCCGAAGAAAACCGATGCGGAGATTACAATTGAAGAGTACAGCGCATCCATCTGTAACGGAAA
Organism: Acutalibacteraceae bacterium; assembly: GCA_963597485.1. GTDB lineage: Bacteria > Bacillota > Clostridia > Lachnospirales > Lachnospiraceae > CAG-791. Next base: position 317 of record CAVBQH010000383.1, on the reverse strand, counting down.
GATAAAGGCAGTCATTAACAACATCGGAAAGATCACCTTCTATAACAGCAAGGGAGAAAAGCTCCTGGAGGAATATGTCCGCAACCGCAAGGATATGTTCGCACCGACGACAAGCTCTCTGGAGGTGGAAGGAAGAGAGTTTAAGCCCATCATTGGCGGCGATTATCAGCTGACCATGCGGTTTGAAGGAAATGCCGGGGAGAAGATTTTTGGTATGGGACAGTACCAGCAGGATTTTCTGGACGTGAAGGGTGCAGAGCTGGAGCTGGCGCATCGGAATTCCCAGGCATCGGTTCCGTTCTACATCAGCTCTCTTG
>CAVBQH010000382.1:0-2065 GCA_963597485.1 Acutalibacteraceae bacterium | reverse complement strand
CCGAGCAACAGAAATTGTTAATGCAGAAGTGATTTATAAATGAGCAAATGGCACAGCTAACGGAGTGAAATACCGCTGGCTATGCCTATTTTTTGCCTATATAATTTTTTCTTATGCAGTCGTAACGAGCAGACCATTTGGTTATCAAAACGGTAATTTTCTCGTTAGGGACACCCTAAGACCTGAACAATATAATCTATAGGTGGAGGATTCTATCCATGCTATGTTTGCAATCTGTCGCACGCTCTGCTTATTGCAGGCAAAGCAGAACATCGTTTCGAATTAAACCATTCTGTTAACTTATCAGGATTTTCTTCAAAGTTTTCTACCTATTTCTGATTATTTCGCTTCTGGTTGGAGCAGCCCATAATAGTAGCTGGCGGTCGCACCGCCATCAATCAGGAATGTGGAGCCAGTAATAAATGCCCCCTTATCACTCATCAGAAGTTCGGCAACATTTGCCACCTCATCCGCTGTCCCCGGTCTCCCGGCCGGACATTTTGCAAACATGTTCTTGTAGAAGTCTCCACGTGCACCATTGAATTCATCTATGGCAAGTGGTGTTACAATAATTCCCGGTGCTATAGCATTCAACCTTGCACCACGCTTGCCCCATTCCACCGACTCCGCCATCACTCGTTTTTCATTACAGCGCTTTGCAAGCTGATAAGCATGAAGCGTGTCTCGTATATTCTCAGGCTGTAGAATTTCGAGCTGTAACAGTTCCTCTGTCGGTGCAGTCGCAAGTTGCTCATCCTGCTTAGGTGTTAGTGCTGGCATACGCCAGCCGGACTGGCTGGAGATTGTAACTCCAACTCCACCGGACGCAATCACCTTACCAACCTCCTCCAACAGGACTGCGGTTCCATACAGATCGACTTTTAAGATTGCTTCTATCGGTGCCTGACTTGGCGAAACACCGGCTCCGTTTACCATCATCTTGATTTCGCCGTATTCCTGTGCTTTTGCGATGATGTTTTTGATGGATTCTCTCGATGACAAATCCATCTCTACAGGTGTTACGTCAAAGCCTGCACCATTCATGATCTCAGCAATTGCTTTTGCGTTTTCTATCTTTTTGTCACCCATGACGATTTTCTTTCCATGTCCTATGCGCCTTGCAATCGCCATGGAAATCTGACCAGCTCCGGTCACAAGCATTACTTCTTTATGCATTTTCACACTTCCATTCTCAATTTTAATCAGCTGGTTTGAATTTACCCAGCATCTCTTCCTGCTCTTCTAACGGCATGTTGAAAAATCTCATGTTTCTGTCCATCGCTTTAATCTCATCCATCTCATCCTTGGTCAATTCAAAGTCGAAAATCTCCATATTTTCCTTAATATGAACTGGATTCATCGCTCTCGGAAAGATAACATTTCCTTCCTGGATCTGCCATCTGAGAACAACCTGTGCATTGGTCTTGCCGTATTTCTTTCCAAGTTTGCTAAAGACATTTTCCCCGAGCAAGCCGGAGTCTCCGTGTCCGAGCGGATACCAGCTTTCTATGATTGTCCCATATGGTGCAATTCGCTTTTTCAAGGCATCCTGCTGATAATACGGATGGCACTCCACTTGAAGAACAGCCGGTTTGATGTTTGCCGCCTCACATACCTCTTCCAATCTGTCAGATTCAAAATTTGAAAGGCCGATGCTTTTTACCTTACCCATCGCTACTGCCTTCTCCATGTCCTTCCAGGCACCTATATAGTCACCAAACTGCTGATGAAGAAGCAGAAGATCAAGATACGGCGTATCCAGCCGTGCCAGCATTTTGTCAATGCCTTCCATGGTGAGCCTTTCACCATACTCTGATGGCCACAGCTTACTTGTAACAAAGATTTCCTCTCTTGGAATACTGCTCTCTCTTATCGCTTTGCCTACGCTTCTCTCATTCTGATAAGCATGTGCCGTGTCAATATGACGATATCCAAACTTTAATGCTTCTGACACCGCATTCACAGTCGCTTCTCCTTCCGGCACCTGATACACACCCATGCCGAACTGTGGAATCGTATTTCCATCATTTAATTTCAAATATGTCTGTCTCATGTTTTCGCTCCT
>CAVBQH010000381.1:0-2066 GCA_963597485.1 Acutalibacteraceae bacterium | reverse complement strand
TGTCAAAAAACGTAGGCGTAGCGGGCTACGCTGAGGATTTTTGACACGTGCAATCTGGAAAAAGGGCCAGTTATTTAAAAATCGAGTAACTATTCTGCAGCTACACATTGCCTACACCGGGAAGCATCCGCCGCCCACAAACTCGCGGCAAATCGAGTTCGCCGGGAGCGCCGTCGTGTCTACGCCGACAAAGTACTCCAGGAATTTCAGCAGACGCTTTGCGCCGTAATACTCCGGCGCATCGCTCGGCACCGCGAACAGCTGCGGCTCTGCAAACTGCTTCAGCACCGCCTGCTCGTAAATCAGGACGGAATTGAAGATCGCATCCGCGTTGTTCTGGTAGGGGAAGATATATTTTTCCTCGCCCTCCCGTACCTTCTTCCACATGGCAATGGTATCCTGCGCGCTGTTGCCCCTGGTCCTCGCATCACGCACAATGCGTCGCAGAAGCCGTGTATCCGAGGAGGAAATCCGGTTGTGCTCATCTATATTCAAGGATGTAAGTGCCGAAACATACACCTTAAACTTGTTCTCATCCGGAACCCCCTCCGAGCACTTCGGGTTAAGTCCATGAATGCCTTCGATGATCAGGATATCCTCGTCTCCCATAGACATGGGGCGACCGTTGTACCTGCGCTTGCCGGATTTAAAATCATATGTGGGCAGATCCACCTCTTCGCCGTTTAGAAGGTCGCTGACATTCTCATTGAACAAAGGAAGATCCAACGCCTCCAGACATTCATAATCATAATTACCGTCCTCATCCAGCGGTGTGAGATCCCTTGGCACGAACCAGTTGTCCATGGATAGAATGTGCGGGTGCAGGCCAAAGGAACGAAGCTGAATGGCAAGCCGATGGGCAGACGTTGTTTTGCCCGAGGAGGATGGGCCGGCAATCAGCACCACCCGTATGTTCTCATCGGCAGCAATCTGTCCCGCAATGTCCCCGATGCGGCGCTCCTGTAAGGCCTCCTGCACCAGAATCATGTCAGAAATATTGCCGCGGCAGATCTCTTCATTCAGTTCCCCGATGTTGGAAATACCGACAAGATGCCCCCAATCCGTTGACAGCATCAGCTGCTCATAGAGATTCTCCTCGTCCCGGAATGGTGTCAGTTGATCCGGTGTCTCCGCACTCGGAATATTCAGCAGAATTCCATCCCGGTAGCTGGTCACCTCGAACTTGCGGACATAATCGGTCGAAGGGAGCATATATCCGTAATAATAGTCATAGTACCCCTCCAGGTTGTACACATTGACCGTGGAGGTCCTGCGGAAGCGGAAGAGTTTCACCTTGTCCTCCATACCCTGCCGTGAGAAGAGATTAACAGCATCTCCCAGGGGATAGGTCTTCTTGACAATGGGGGCCTTGCGGTCCCGAAGGTGCTCCATCTCCTCCTGAATTCTCTCAGAAAAGGACTGCGGCACCCGAATGTTCCCATCCTCCGTCTTGGTAAAGCCCTGCGCCTCCAGATCTGGTGTCAGCTCTCCGTGTATCGTGCAAAAATACGCATCTCCCAGGGAAAACTCCATTCTGGTGTGGAGCTTGCTCTCCCCTGCCAGCTCCGCCACGGTTTTCACCAGCATAAGGGTCGCTGTCCGCACATAGGCGCGGTACCCCGACGGATTCCTGGTTGTAACCAGTGAAATCACGCCGTCACGATCCAGCCGTTTATTCAGCTCGCGCTGCTTCCGGTTAAAATCCACCAGTGCGATCTCGTTGTGATATTGGGGCTGGAACTCCTCCACAATTTTCTCAAAGGTAGTCCCCTTCTCATATTGACGCTGCTTACCATCCACAAATACTGTAGGCATACTATTCTCCTTTTGTATCTGTTTAGCACCTGCCACATTTCAACGTGAATTGACTGCCTGCAGGCATATTCACGATTGAAATTGGCAGGCGGCCAAGGCGCGAAGCGCCTCTGGCCAGCCACATCGAGGTTTTCCGAATGCGAGGAGAAATTCGCGTATGCGATTTCTCTGAAGCACGGAGTGTATTGTCGGCATTGCCGACAATCACTCCAAGATAGGAGAAAATGCCATCGGGCATTTTCGAGTATCAA
>CAVBQH010000380.1:0-2082 GCA_963597485.1 Acutalibacteraceae bacterium | reverse complement strand
TTCCCTGACGGACTGCACTTGAGCGTTACCGATTTGCTTCCTGTTTCAACTGCAACTCCCTTTACGTATCTTTTTGCTGTTGCTTCTGCTGTTGCCGCATTTCCGCTTCTGCTGGATGATTTGTCCGATATCTTCCATGCCGCAACTTCTGATACTGCCGTTGCCGAAGCCGCTGTACATTTCGATGAACCATTGCCATATTTAAAAGTCCCTGTAACTTTCACATACCATTGCACTTCCCCTTTGAGTTCTTGAAATATACTGTCTTGGATTTCGTTTTAGTTTTAGTTGTGGACTGCAGCCGTACCCCACCGACCGGTGCTTCTGATTCTATTACCGTTTCATAATAACATCCGTCATCAAGATATTCTATCTCTGACACAGTTTCATCTGCATACACAGGCTGCAGTGATACTGCAAAAATCATCAAAAGCATAGAGACTATTACTAAAACTTCCCACACCCAAAGTGGGCTTCGCACCTTGACAATTCAATAATACAGGCAATAATATACAACATTCAGGCTTCAAGTGCCGCTTTTGCAAGGGAATTGCGGATATAGTCCGGCAGGCGGCCGACGAACATGTCAATAAACAGCGCAAGCTGCTCCTCTGTCGGTTTAAAGACAGCGCATACGCTGTCGATCATTGCATTTATGATAATACTGAAGGATTCTCCAAATGTGATATCCGACAGTTCATCCGTAAACAGGTAAAAGAGTTCTCCGAGAGTGCGCTTGTCTTCGCATCGCCGTTGTTCCAGGGCAATCATAAGATACCTCGTGAAGACGATTGCCACATGAGCTGTGAGTGCATCATATGAAAGGCTGTGGCATTCCTTGACAAGCTTCAGATAGGACTTGCATGTCTTGAAAAAGACTTCTATCTGCCACCGTTTACCATAGATTCGGATGATTTCCTCCTCGGAAAGCTCCGGATTTGTGCAGATAAAAGCAACCCAGTCCTTCTTGTTGCTTTTGTTGCGGACACAGACTATTTTAGCCGGAATCTTCTGCTCCTTACCGACCATCACATTCACGGAAAGCAAATATTTGCTGCGGCCGCGGCGTTTTTTACAAATGCCGAAAATTTTCCTGATGGAAAGCTGCTCTCCTTCGTATTCGTAGTAAATACGGGAACTTTTCTTTATCATGGCAATGGAGTCCAGGCCGAGCTTCTTTACGGCAATAAGCTGTGCAGGGCTTGAAAACCATGTATCGAACAGAACATAATCCGCAGTATGACCGGCACTCAGTGCTGTTTTAAGGAGTTCGATCATAACCTCTGTGCCCTTTGTTACGGCGAGTTTTCGACGCTTGGCGGCAAGAGAACGTCCGTCATAGCTGCTTTCCGGACCGAGACGATTGCTTTCTTTGGAAGATGCCAGAAGACTGCTGTTTACCGGAAGAAATGTATTTCCGTCTGTCCAGCCGACCGTCATGAGACGAAAACCCTTGCGGAACTTCATAGATGCATGGTCAAATACTCTGGAACCAAGTTCGGTGCTTTTGCAGCTGGTACGTTCAAACAGAGTATCGTCAACTACAAAAGCATTGATGCGGTCCTCGCATGTAAGCGGCTTGATTGTATCTGCAACCTGTCTGGACAGGAGTGTCGTGAATTTCAGCCAGTTTGTTTTTATGCTGTTCTGAAAACGATAGACGGCATTCTTTGAAAAACTCTCCATGAAAGAACCGGTTTTCTGCTGCATATACATGCTGCGGTCGGAAAAGACATTGCAGAGCATATACTTGAAGATATCCAGTACAGGAACGCCCTTTTCCTTCTGTGCATTGCACTTACGGAGAAGATTTCCGATTTTGAATGTACGAAAAAATGAAGAAATCGCATTAAAAAGTTCCTGTTCGCCCTGATTCTGTGGTAAAATTGACATTGGCATAGATAAACCTCCTGGTGTTAGTTTTTGTCAATACAATTATACCATGGAAGAAAGGTCTATGCCTTTTTTATTGTCTGCATTATTGAATTTTCAAGGTTCAACACACCTTTTTGGTGTGGGAAGTTTTAGTATCATATTCGTTTCCGAACATCAAAAGACCAGCAGCTGTAGGATGCAACATAT
>CAVBQH010000379.1:0-2085 GCA_963597485.1 Acutalibacteraceae bacterium | reverse complement strand
GGAGGGCCTTCGCAGTTACGACGGACCGGACTGCACCATCATGGAGGTCTGCGGAACGCACACGGCGTCGATCGTCCAAAGCGGCATTCCTTCGCTCCTTTCGCCGCACATCCGCCTGATCTCCGGTCCTGGGTGCCCGGTCTGCGTAACGGTGACGGCATACATTGACCGGCTCACAGAGCTTGCGCTGGATGGCGATCACATCGTCTACTGCTTCGGCGATCTGATGCGGGTACGCGGCAGGGAAAGGAGTCTCCTGGATGCGAAGGCGCGCGGCGGGAATGTACGTATGGTCTATTCGCCGATGGAGATGCTGGACCGGGCTAAGGAGGATGGCCGGCATATTCATGTTTTTGCTGCGGTTGGTTTTGAAACCACTATGCCGCTGTATGCATTGCTGATTGAGGAGGCGAGAGACAGAGGACTTACCAACGTGCAGCTTCTGACATCCCTGAAAACCATGCCGCCGGTGATTCGCTGGCTGGGAGAGCGCAATACCGATGGCAGGATTACAGGATTTCTGGCGCCGGGGCATGTGTGCGCCGTAAACGGATGGGGAGAATATGAGAGCCTGGCAAAAGAGCTTGGACTTCCGTTTGTGGTGTCGGGCTTTACGGCAGAGGCGCTGCTGGCGTCCATTTACGGGCTGGTGCAGCTGCGCGGAAAGTCAGTCGTGCGGAATTTCTATCCGCAGGTGGTATCAAAAGAGGGAAATCTTGCTGCCAGGGAAAGCGTCGCCCGGATTTTTGAAACAAAGGATGCGGCCTGGCGCGGAATGGGCGTGATTGAGAAATCCGGCTGTATCCTGCGAGAGGAGTACGCGGCGTTTGATGCAGGATCGGATAGGCTTTATGAGGACTGCGTGCCGGCCGGATGCTGCTGCCCGCAGATCCTGATGGGTAAAATGGAACCCGCCGCCTGTCCTCTCTTCGGAAAAAAGTGTACCCCCGCCAGTCCGCAGGGATCCTGTATGGTATCGCAGGAGGGGGGCTGTTACAATTACTTTACGGCAGGTGCTGAATAGCCAGAAATGCAAGCATTTCATGTCTGATTTATGAGATTTTGCCTGGCTCTGAACAGTTATCTTTTTATGTATCGCAATACACGTGTGAAAGGAGAACAGCTATGAGAGAGTGGCTGAATGATGCGATCTTTTATGAGATTTATCCGCAGAGCTTCTGCGATACAAACGCAGATGGAATCGGAGATTTTCAGGGAATTATCAGCAAGCTGGATTACATTCGGGAGCTTGGCTGCAATGCCTTGTGGCTGAATCCATGCTTTGATTCGCCCTTTGTGGATGCCGGATATGATATTCGCGATTATTATAAGGCAGCTCCGCGCTACGGAACCAATGAAGACCTGCGCAGACTGTTCGAGGAAGCTCACAAAAAGGGAATGCACGTCATTCTGGATCTGGTGCCGGGGCATACGTCTGATGAGTGCGCCTGGTTTCAGGAGTCCAAAAAGGCAGCCCGAAATGAATACACGGACCGCTACGTCTGGACCAACAGCGTCTGGGAAGGGTTTGAGGGCGTCGATCAGATCATGGGAGCCATTCGAGGCGGAACGCAGCGCGACGGTGCCTGTGCGGCGAACTTTTTCAATGCGCAGCCGGCGCTGAATTACGGCTTTGCCAATCCGGATCCGGCGAAATCCTGGCAGCAACCTATGGACGCCGAAGGACCGATGGCAACCAGAGAGGCCATCAAGGATGTGATGCGGTTCTGGCTGGGACTTGGATGCGACGGATTCCGTGTGGATATGGCAGGCTCACTGGTGAAGAGTGATCCGGACCAGAAGGGAACGATTCGTCTGTGGCAGGATTTCCGTGCATTCCTGGATGAGGAGTTTCCGGAGGCGGTTATGATATCCGAGTGGGGGCAGCCGGATCGTTCACTGCAGGCAGGCTTCCATATGGATTTTCTGCTGCATTTCGGGCCGTCCCATTATCTGGATCTGTTCCGGGAGGAGCATCCGTATTTTGCCAAAGAGGGACTGGGAGACTGCCGGACGTTTTTTGACATCTATCTGAATAACCGTGCGCTGACAGATGGAAAGGGGCTGATCTGCATTCCGTCCGGC
>CAVBQH010000378.1:0-2097 GCA_963597485.1 Acutalibacteraceae bacterium | reverse complement strand
TCACAATATCATCCGAAAGAAGCAGCACATTCTCCTGCTCATCTCCCTTCGAGCCCTTCGAACCCTTCCGGAAATCGATGGTTCCGCGGAAGGTTTTCTCGCAGGTATCATCCAGCACTCCGTCAAAGGTCATCCGGGCGTTGGTTTTCCGTCCTCGTTGCAGTACGTTGTAATTCACATCAATCCGGCGATTCCCCTTCCCGAGATACCCGGTTTGGGTCTCATAGGAGGAGCGATCGCCGATCAGCTCCGGCTGCGTCCCCACATAAACCCGGCCGCCGCCCAGCTCCGCCTGAACCATTCGAAGGGATGCGTCTTCTCCCAGCGCCGCTCCGGTATCATCCAGGAAGACAAATCCATCTCCCAGAACCTGCGCCTTTATCAGAAACAGGCTCGCGCCCTTCTCCAGAACAATCTTGGTAGACAGCGCAGCCGTTCCCTCTCCGGCAGCAGAACGCGCGCTGATAATCAGCGTCAAGGAGCTGTCTTCTCCCACATGAATCAACTGGCGAAGAGCGGAATGCGCTCCATCCGCAAAAGAAAACTTCACATGAACAGGCTGCTCCGCCTTCACTCCCGGTGCCACATCCAGCAGCTCACTGTTCATACCGCTTTCATTCAGCAGATCATCAAAATCCTTTCCAAGGCCTGTTCCCAGGCGCTGGGGATGATAAATCGGCACCTTCCCCGCCGTCACACTCTCCGGCACTTCCTCCGGCGCATATCGCCGCAGCCAGTCCTCTGCGTCCTGTACGCTCAGCTGCGTCAGGGTAATCCCCTCCGGGAGCTCTGGCTTCTCATATTCCGCGGTCTGTGACAGGAAAGGAGCCTCCTCCAGTTCCGCACAATTGGCCCGCAAATGATTCCAGGTAAGAGAAGGGATATGTCCGACAGCCATTGCTGTATTCTTCATTCTAGCCTCCATCCTTTCTCTACATTCCTTCCATTTCCAAACGGATCAGATTATTCATCTCCGCCGCATATTCCAGAGGCAGCTCCTTGCTGACCGGATCGGCAAAGCCGGATACAATCATGGCCCTGGCTTCGGATTCGCTGATACCTCTCGACATCAAATAGAAGACCGCTTCATCGCTGATACGGCCAATCTTGGCTTCGTGTCCCACATCGGCATCTGCCGTTCGAACATCCATGGCGGGAATGGTATCAGACCGTGAGATGTCATCCAGCATCAATGACGCGCAGTCCACAGACGCCTTCGCCCTTTTGGCTGTTTTTTTAATCTCAATACTGCTGCGATAGGTGCTGATGCCGCCATCCTTGGAGATCGACTTTGTATTGATGTAGGAAGACGTGTCTTCGCCGATGTGCACCATCTTCGCGCCGGTATCCAGGTTCTGGCCGCCGCCGGCAAAGGTGATACCCGTGAATTCACAATGCGAACGATCCCCGCGCAGAATCGTGGTCGGATACAGATACGACACATGCGATCCGAACGAGCCGGATACCCACTCCATTCGGCCACCCTCTTCCACCAGAGCTCTCTTGGTATTGAGGTTGTACATGTTTTTGGACCAGTTCTCAATCGTGGAATAGCGCAGTCTTGCATTCCGCTTTACATACAGCTCAACACAGCCTGCATGAAGATTGGCAATATTGTATTTCGGTGCCGAGCATCCCTCTATAAAGTGAAGGTCTGCCCCCTCGTCAACAATAATCAGCGTGTGCTCAAACTGACCGGCGCCCTTCGCATTCAAACGAAAATAGGACTGCAGCGGAATATCCACCTTCACGCCCTTCGGCACGTACACAAAGGAACCGCCGGACCAGACAGCACCATGGAGTGCCGCAAACTTATGATCCGTCGGCGGAACCAGGTGCATGAAATATTCCTTCACCATATCGGCATACTCGCCGTTAACCGCTTCCTCAAAGCCGGTATACACTACACCCTGCTTTGCCACATCGTCCTGCAGATTGTGGTAAACCAGCTCCGAATCATACTGCGCTCCGACACCGGCCAGCGACTCGCGCTCTGCCTGCGGGATGCCCAGCTTCTCAAAGGTATTCTTTATCTCATCCGGGACCTCATTCCAGTCCCCCTTCATATCCGACCGAGAACGAACATAGGAGGAAATC
>CAVBQH010000377.1:0-2104 GCA_963597485.1 Acutalibacteraceae bacterium | reverse complement strand
GATACACTTTACTCAAGAGAAAGCATCAGCATCACACAGGATGCTACAAAGACCGTATCTTAACTACGCGAAAGGCAGGATACCACCGTCATGGTGATACCCTGCCTTTGCTCGTTTACCGCTCTGCGTACTCTCGCCGCAGAACTTGTCGGGGCAAAGCCCCTCCATCTGCTAACGCAGACCGTTCTGTTGCTCAAACACCCCACTGGGGGGTTGTTACTATCGCAAACGCAAACCTCTCCATTAGTTTTTGTGAATAATCACCAGAGAGAACGTACCAACGTATCTTTCCGGTGAACGGATAATTAAGACAACCTGAGAATGTGGATAAAATCAGCATCAGATGCAACACATCTGTGCAGTTTCCAGAAATTCGGGTACGCCAGTGGACACGTCTTGCGTGTGGCCATTGTTTCTCCCCAACTTTCTGTGGTAGCAAACCTCTCATATCCAGCAGGTTCATCCGACAAGCGGAGACCTCAATTCCTTCGTTCTGCCTATCCACAAATGGGTGCCGCTGTTACTCCGATACAAGGTCCTGCCTCAAGGTTTAATTCTAAAGCGGCTAACCGGCTCAGATTTCTTAATTCAGTGTATTCCTGCCATCCGGCACCTTTGCGGGTGGACGTTTTCCCAGATAGCGGCTTTGGAAGTGTCAGGCGGCTTTTGTCGATTCCGGGCGGATAATATCTGCACGGAATCGTGTGCCGCTGTAATCCATTCCATGCGTCAGTAGAGCATAGAAAATACGGATAACTTTGCAGCACACGGCAATCATTGCCTGCATTCCCTTTAACGGGTTGTCCTTGCGGGTCGTGTAATAGGTGTACACTTCCCGGAAGTCTTCATTGTTGCGGATCAGTGGCAAGACTACTTGAAACAGCAGTCTGCGCAGTTTCCTGCGGCCGCGTTTACTAATAGACGAACGGCCTTTGTGCTTGCCGGAACTGTTTTCTTTGGGCTCCAGCCCGGCAAGCTTCTGAATCTGCTTCGGAGATGTAAAACGTCCAATGTCTCCGACTTCTGCCAAGAATCCGGCAACGGTAATAATTCCAACACCTTTGACTGCAAGCAGCTTTTCCACATTTGGCACTTTCAGAGTTTCTTCCTGCAATGCTGCTGTAATAAGGTCAAGCTGCTCTTTTTTCTTTGAGTAATCTTCCAGCAAAAGCTGTAATTCCATTCGCGCACAGTTACCTCCTGGCAATCCAACACTGCGCTTTGCTGCCGCGACCAGGGTCAAAGCCCTCTTTTTACCGACACCGCGCAACTTATTTTCTCGCCAAAGCTTAACGATTTCATCTGTGCCGAATTCTACTACATCTTTCGGCAACGGTGCTTTTTTCAGCACCGCCAGACCACTCACTGAGTCAAATACTTTGTATACTTCCAGATATTCTGGAAAGTAGATTTTCAGCCAGCGCTGAATCCTGTTAGCTGTCGCATTCAACGCCTTTACGATTTGGTCTCTGACAGATATGGCTTCTCTCAATTCCGCATAGATGCCGTCTGGGATATACGGAAACGAGTATCTACCCTCTGTCACCAATTTTGCAATAGTCTTAGGGTCCTTCTGGTCTGTCTTTCGTGGGCTGTTGTCGTCCATTTCTTTACTCTGCTTTACATGGTAAGGATTTACGAACGCCAGTTTCATCCCATGTTCTTTGACGTACTTTGCAAATGTAAACCAGTAATGCCCTGTGGGTTCACAGCCGATGAGAATGTCCATCTTAGCAGATTTTTCGGAAATATTTTTTACCCATTCTTCAAAGGCTATATACCCGTCCAGATTATTGCTGAAGCGAAACACTTTGCGTGTAAGTTCAATCCCCCGCCAGTCAAACGCTCTCGCGTAATGCCACTGGCTGCCAATATCCACCCCCACAACCAAAGTCGTTTCTGTTACTTGCATTATCTTGCGATTTTGAGTATAATTCATTTGGAACCTCCGGTTCGCTTTGGTTATTTTCATCTCTGCTAAGATGTAACCCTAGCTTACTGCGGGGTTCTTTTTATTTCAATTCGCAATTTTTACGGATTACAGGAATGCTCCGATTATCTGCTGGGGCTTACGGAGAATCGTAAGCAGCACACTTTTGCTGTG
>CAVBQH010000376.1:0-2112 GCA_963597485.1 Acutalibacteraceae bacterium | reverse complement strand
GCCTTTCTATTTTCTCTTTTTAACGCCCACTCAGCGAAGCAGCTTTGTCAAAAAGCAGATTCGCTTTTGAACTTACATTGCTTCCTTTGCCTGTGTCTGACGCTGTCTTGTCTTTCCTACTCTTTTTCTCTTGTTTAAAAGTGCCGGAATCTGATCTCTGACAATGCCGACAATTCCGCCCTTGAAGAACAGAATCGTAATAATAAACAGAAGACCGATGATATACTGCCAGCTCTCTGCCATGCTTCCGGAGCTTAAATTGTACTCGCACAGATTGATCAAAAATGCGCCGATTACAGCACCGACCAACGTTCCTCTGCCGCCGATTGCTACCCAGATTACCATGGTAATGGAGTAGGTGATGGACATCTGTGTCGGTGTGATGGAGCCATTGAAATTGACAAACAGCGCACCGGCAATTGCTGCAAAGATTGCAGACAATACATAGACAAAATTTTTATAATTGCTGACACGGTAGCCTGAGAAATATGTGCGATTCTCTCCATCTCGGATTGCGATAAGAAGCTTTCCAAACTTACTGCGCACAAGAAATGCTGAGACAACATAGATCACCGCTAATATCGCAAGTGCAATGTAAAATAATACAATCAGATTTCCCTGATGATCGGCTCCGCGCAGACTTCCGAGCACAGACTGAATCTGGTTGATGCCGACATCTCCGTTTGTATATGGGGAAAGCGCGATGAAAACAGAGTATGCTGCCCATGTCAATGCCTGTGAGATAATGGAAAAATAAACTCCCTTGACACGGTTCTTAAAGATAAAGTAACCGATCAGTCCGGATACGAGAATCGGAACAATCACAATCATAAGAAATGTTCCGACAGGTGACAAAAACGGCTTCCAGATCAGCGGAAGCTCGCTGAGTCCGCCAACCTGCATGAAATCCGTGATTTGTCCGTTTGTCTGGACGAGCTTCAAATACATGCCCATGCCATATGCGCCAAGGCAAAAGTAAAGTCCATGACCCAGGCTAAGGATTCCGGTATAGCCCCAGATCAAATCAAGTCCGATGGCTACAATGGCAAAGGAAATGCACTTCCCAAGGAATAAAACAGTCGTGCTTTTTACGGCTCCGCCAAGCAAAAGAAGCGGCATGACGGCAAGTATAAGCACAATCAGCGTAAAACAGACATGATAGCCATTTTTTTGAATACGTTTTGCGATTGATTTCATTTTCATGTCCTCCTATTCGTCTAATGCTCTGCTTCTTACAGTAAACAAGCCCTGCGGTTTCTTCTGTAAAAATACAATAATAATCAGCAATACAATCGCCTTGGCAATAGAGGACGATGTGATTGTCTCAAAGCCGATGCTGGAAAATCCGATTACGGAAGATCCGATTACCGTTCCTGCCAGCTTTCCGACACCGCCGAGTACAACTGCCATGAACGTATTTACGATATAATTCTGTCCGACAGTCGAATCAACGGAACCAAGCAGTGCGATAGCACAGCCTGCGATTCCTGCCAGACCGGATCCGAATGCGAACGTAATGTTGTCGATTTTTCTCGAATTAATTCCCATGCACTGTGCCATGGAACGGTTCTGCATAACGGCACGCATCTGACGGCCGAAATTGCTGCGATACATCAGTACCCACACAAGAAGCAGACAAAGTGCAACGAGTGCGATGATAAAAAGTCTTGTAAGAGACAATGAAAAGGAACCGATACGAATGCTTCCTGACAAAATCTTCGGTGTCGTTACGAGAACGCCCTGTGTTCCAAAGATGGAACGCGCCGCCTGCTGCAAAATAAGACTCACGCCCCAGGTTGCCAGCAAGCTGTCGATCTCTCGCCCATACAGGCGGGAGACAACCAGCTTTTCTAACAATGATCCAAGTAGAAATGTGACAAGAAATGCGGCGATGATCGAAACAAAATAGCCCAGATCAGAGGATACATATTGCTGCAAAAAGCCTTGAACCATGTAGGTCACATATGCACCGATCATCATAAATTCTCCGTGTGCCATGTTAATGACACGCATAAGTCCAAACGTGATTGCCAGTCCGAGTGATGCCAGCAATATGATGGAAGATAAGCTCAGTCCGTTAAAGAATATATTCATGAAGCTTCTCCTTTCTCT
>CAVBQH010000375.1:0-2112 GCA_963597485.1 Acutalibacteraceae bacterium | reverse complement strand
TGGAAACACAGAATAATCTTACCCTCGGCAGTCTCTTTGATGGCTCTGCGGGTTTTCCTTTGGGCGGCTTGATTTCCGGTATCACCCCTTTGTGGGCATCGGAAGTTGAGCCGTTTCCAATCCGTGTGACAACCAAACGCCTGCCGGATATGCAGCACCTTGGGGATGTATCTGCTCTGAATGGTGCGGAACTTCCTCCCGCGGACATCATCACCTTCGGAAGCCCTTGTCAGGATATGTCGATGGCGGGCAAGAGAACAGGACTGAACGGTTCCCGTTCCTGCCTGTTCTATGAAGCAGTAAGAATCGTAAAAGAAATGAGGTATAAGACCGATGGCAAATATCCAAGATTTGTGGTCTGGGAAAACGTCCCCGGCGCGTTCTCGTCCAATAAAGGCGAAGACTTCAAAGCAGTCCTCGAAGCCCTCTGCGGTGTCAAAGACGAAGCCTTTGTTATTCCTGAACCTGACGGAAAATGGGAAAACGCAGGATGCATCATGGGAGAGGATTTCTCCATTGCATGGAGAGTCTTTGATGCTCAGTATTGGGGAGTGCCCCAGAGAAGAAAACGCATCTACCTTGTCGCAGATTTTGCAGACAGGTGTGCCGGAAAAATATTATTTGAGTCCGAGGGCGTGTCAGGGTATTCTGCGCAGGGCTTCAAGTCGTGGCAAGGAACTGCCGGAAGTGCTGAAGAAAGCATTGGAGCGTCAAGCCTGTGCCTAAACGACCAGGGCGGAGAGCGTATGGATGTGACGGAAGATATCACAGCAACGCTCCGTGCGGCATCCAATCATCCGCCGCTTGTATTTGAAAATCATAGCCAGGATACCAGATATAAAGGGCCTCTGGATATGGCACCGACCGTGCTTTCTACCTATGGTACCGGCGGCAACAATCAGCCGTTCGTGTTGGAAGACCAGAAATGCTTTGATGTGCGTTTTACATCTGAGGGAACAAGGAATGCAAGGCAGAACTGCTATGAAACAGAAACCTCCAGAACGATTGATACGGGCGGCAATACCCCAGATTCCAATCAGGGCGGTGTGGCAGTAGTAGCTTATGGAATCTGCTCCAAAGAGAGTCATTCCATGCAGTCGGACAATCCTCACAGCGGATTTTATAAGGCTGACACGGCAAGATGCCTGGATGCCAATGGCGGTAATCCTTCCTGCAACCAGGGTGGTATCGCTGTGATCGAGGGCAACGGCAGCAGACCTTCTCACAAAGGGGATGGTTATAAGGAATCCGAAGTCATGTATACGCTGAATGCTACGGAACAGCATGCCGTGGCTTTTGCTGATGTTCATGCAGCACTGTCTGCCAATGATGGACCTAAAGGACCATCCAGTCAGATGCTCGGCAATCCGGAAGAGAACTTTGCAGGAGAGCCGACTTACTGCACAAGCAAGAATTCCTATCATACGGTTGCTGAGAAGGAACTGGCAAACACACTGGTGGCAACGGATTATAAAGATCCTCCCATCATCAACGGCTCTGCTCCGGAATACATCGTGCGAAGGCTTACCCCTGTGGAGTGCGCAAGGCTGCAGGGATTCCCGGACTGGTGGTGCGATGATCTCGGCACGGATGATCCGACCGATGAGGAAATTGCATGGTGGACGGAGGTTTTCCAGACACATGCAAGAGTGATGGGGAAATCCACAAAGCCAAAATCGAAAAACCAGATCATCAAATGGCTGAAGGAGCCGCATTCCGATGCCGCTGCCTATAAGATGTGGGGAAACGGTGTTTCTTTGCCCATCGTTGCTTTTGTGCTTTCCGGCATTGTGTACTACGCACAAGATCCTACAGAATAATCGGAAGGTTATTCTACAGCCGGATTCCTTGCTATATATCGCTTTTAGAGTGATTAATGTAGTACCGAAAAACAAGGAGGTACAAATCATGAGGATTGAATTTAACGTAACAGGAGCAAGGCGAAAGGAACTGGCTGCATCGCTTTCAGAGCTGATGGATATGCCGGCAGAGTATCAGTACATGCCGACCTGCGCTTACAAGATTTCCTATTTCACGGTCACAAAGGACGGTGCATTGGAATTCGATGAGCCGCTGACGGAAGAACAGATCGGGAAGCTGATGGAGTTCCTA
>CAVBQH010000374.1:0-2141 GCA_963597485.1 Acutalibacteraceae bacterium | reverse complement strand
CGGGAAATCACCGGAGTAATTCTTCCAATCACCGGGAATATCATGATAGGTTCCGTCTTTGTGCGGAATCTGGAAGGATTGCCAGACCGCCCAGGCATAGCAATCCCATACAAGCTCCAGAAAGCTGTCGCTTTGCAGCAGCTGGCAATACTGTTCGCTGCTCAATACGCGCTGAATATTTCTCGGCATTTCCAGATATGCCGAACGCTTTGCCACCAGCTCCTTTGGCAGCGCATAGAACATCCGCAGCCAGGAGAGGGTGCTGTTCTGCGGGATTTCAATAATCTGCTCCGGCAGGACAACAAGGAAACCATTGGAACCTTTCATTTATTTCACCTTCTGTCTTCTTTCCGCAGAAATTCTACGGGGACTGTCTTTGTCAGCCATACGCCGTTGACCGACTGGTAGAACACATAACCGTTTTTCTGCATTTCACCGGCAGCAACGGTATAAACAACCGGCTTTCCGTGGCGTGAGCCGACCTTTACGGCAGTATCGTAGTCCGGAGACAAATGTACATACAGCCGTGATTTCGGAATCAATCCCTGCATATCGATGGAAACAGTATATTTTTCACCTGTTCCATGGTAGAGAAACTCCGGCGGCGTTTTCTGTTCAAGCTCCACGTCCACAGGAATAGAGTGCCCTTGATTGGCACGGATCAGCGTTTTATCGTCATTAAAGGAATAGCGCTGTTTTTCGTCCGTGCTGACGATTTCCTCAAGTGCAGCCATATCAAACGGCTGCATTCTGGCAATGCCAGCGATCAGCTCATTCACATTCGCCCAGCCGTGCTCGTCCAAAGTAATGCCGATTTCTTCGGGTTTGTGGCGAAGCACGAGGGCAATCAATTTACTTGTAGATTCCCTGTTCTTCTGCGACATAACGTGCTCCTGTATCTATATCTGCGGTGTAGGTATACGGTTTTGAATAGGTTGCATTGAAGACCATATCCATGATCCATTTGCGGAAGGAGTCATTGGCCTGAACCGCCTTATACAACTCAATCCCGCTGCTCATGGTATCAAGAATGGCCTTGGTTGTAGCTCGGTCACTTTCTGCCCTTGCATTCTGGGCATCGGAATGCTGCATAGCGTTCTGGTAAGCTTCGTCTTTTTTGACGATATCCGGCAGCTCTGCGACCTGTTTTTTCACCTTATCCTCGTCGGTCCACTCAATATCACCGAAAACATCATGGAATGCCTGCAATATATTGGAAAGCGTATCCAGCTCCGGCACATCAATGCCGACATCCGTGCCGACAGGAATCGGGTTGATCTCGCCGTTCTCATTCTCGTACTGGATGCGCATCGTTTCTCTTGCCTCTACGCGATAGCTTTCCAGGTCAACATCCTCAAGCAAACCTTCCGTATAATCTTCTCCCTGCGGAGACGGAAGCTTTGGTATAAGAAGGTTAAGGAAAATGGTGAGCTTCTCCCACTCTACCGAGCCGTAGGGCAGAATCGCGGCAAGGAAGTTATAGGTTCTTGTAAATGCCTTGGCGCAGGATTTGAATTCAATCTGCTCCTCAACGATCAGCCCTTTGTATACCTCCACGCACTTATCCAGAATGGGATCCAGTGTTTCTCTCTCCGCTCCGTCCAGGTAAAGCTGCACAAAGCGGTTTACATCCTCCGCATGGTAGACCTGTATGGATTCCATGGTGTCAATAAGGTCATTCAATTTGTTGACATCGGTCTCGCCGGAGAGAATGGTCGTCTTGTAATACCGGTCAAAAGCCTCTTTAATAACCGCCGGATCGTTGACAAAGTCGAGGATAAACGTATCCTTCTTGTCCGGGTGGCTGCGGTTCAAGCGGGACAGCGTCTGCACCGCCTTGATATCTGAAAGTCCCTTGTCCACATACATGGTGTGCAGCAACGGCTCATCAAAGCCCGTCTGGAACTTGTTTGCCGCAATCAGAATGCGATAAGGTTCAGATTTGAAGGTCTTTTCGATCTTTCCGCTGGGGAATCCGTTGATATCAGCCTCCGTGACCTGCCTGCCGTGCCAATCTGTCATCCCGGAAAAGGCGATAATTGCCTTGTAGGGGCTGTGTCGCTCCTTCAGCAGGCTATTGAACGCATGTAACTGATATGTAATGGCCGCTTGTCAAGACCTTTCGGGTTGCCAAGCTCACA
>CAVBQH010000373.1:0-2161 GCA_963597485.1 Acutalibacteraceae bacterium | reverse complement strand
GCGGATCGGAATCGGATTCATGCCACTTTATCTGCTGGTGTTCCTGCTGATGACCATCATCCTGCTGGAAGCGACATATAAGATGTGCGCCCCCAGTTCAGGAGTCCGCCAATGACAGAGCAACGAAAGGAGATCCATATGGAACAGATGTTTCCGGAAGTGAAAAAGGTATTCGGCTTTGGCTGCATGCGCTTGCCGATGAAGGATGGGGAGGTTGATCTGGAGGAGTTTTCACAGATGACCGAGCTGTTTCTGCAGAAGGGCTTCAACTATTTTGACACCGCGCACGGGTATCTGGACGGGCGGTCGGAGCGTGCGATTCGCGAGGTTCTGACAAGCCGGCACAAGCGGGAGGAGTACATTCTGACGAACAAGCTGACCTCCGGCTTTTTCGAGAAGGAGGAGGACATCCGGCCGTTTTTCGAGAATCAGCTGCGCTGGTGCGGGGTAGATTATTTTGACTTCTATCTGATGCACGCCCAGAGCGCCTCCAATTATGACAAATACAGGCAATGCCATGCCTATGAAACCGCATTTGCACTGAAAAAGGAGGGAAAGGTCCGCCACGTAGGCCTGTCCTTCCACGACAAGCCGGAGATGCTCGACCGGATTCTGACGGATTTTCCGGAGGTAGAGATCGTCCAGATTCAGTTCAACTATCTGGATTACGCCGATCCGTCTGTGGAGTCCCGAGCGGTTTATGACGTAGCGAGAAAGCACGGGAAGCCCGTTATCGTAATGGAGCCGGTAAAGGGCGGAAGCCTTGTAAACCTTCCGGAGGACGCACAGCGGATTTACGATGACCTGAATGCAGAAATGGGCACGCGTTACTCCAATGCCAGCTATGCCATTCGCTTCGCGGCCGGCTTCCCCGGCATGCGCATGGTGCTCTCCGGCATGAGCAATATGCAGCAGCTGCAGGACAACCTTTCCTTCATGGAGAATTTTGAGCCGCTCAGCTCCCGCGAGCAGGAGGCCGTTGCCGGCGTCATGCGTGTCTTCGGATCGTTGGATATGATCCCGTGTACAGCCTGTCATTACTGCGTGGAGGAGAATCACTGTCCCAGGCACCTGCGGATTCCGGATCTGTTCGCGTGCCTTAATAAGAAGCGGATCTTTAACAACTGGAATATGGATTACTATTACAACAATGTCCTGACCGTCAATGCCGGGAAGGCCAGCGACTGCATCGGGTGCGGCGGCTGCGAACGTGTCTGTCCGCAGCACCTGGAGATTCGAAGACTCCTTGGCGAGGTGGCGAGGGAGTTCGAGAAGAGCCGCGATGCCGCAGATTGAGACACCATTCCAACCAATTTTCGTGCAACCTGTCCTGTTTACACAGTCATTTTTTGGATGGCCCCCCTCGTGTTGATCTGTGTATAATGACGTCAGGAACATTTTATATCAGGTATAGGGCTGATCCCCTATGAGATTCAAACGGGGATCGGCATTCAGCCATCCCCGTTTGTACAACTTCACATCCGTACAAACAAGGAGGAAAAGGATGGCTGGAATTAATCGGAAAATCAAGGACAGGTTGTTCGTTACATTGTTCGGTTCGCCGGAGCGAAAGGAATTGACCCTCGATCTGTACAACGCGTTGAACGGATCGGATCATACCAATCCGGATGATATTGAGATCAATACACTGGAGGATGTCATTTATATCGATATGAAGAATGATGTATCCTTCATCCTGCAGGATGATCTGAACATGTATGAGCAACAGAGCACCTGCAATCCCAATATGCCTCTTCGTCAGTTTCTGTATGCTGCGCATGCGATGGAATCGTTCATAGAGACGAAGGAGCTTGGGCGAAAGATGTACGGCTCCAAGCTGGTCAAGATTCCGACACCGAAGCTGGTTACACTGTATAATGGCACAGCCGATATAGCGGATAGTATTCTCCGACTCTCGGACAGCTTTATGAATCCGGAAGAGGGCGACATAGAAGTCATTGTGCATTTGTACAATATTAATCCAGGAAATGATCTTCCGAATAGATGTGAATCGCTGGCGGAATATTCGCAGTTCATC
This sequence comes from Acutalibacteraceae bacterium, assembly GCA_963597485.1. Taxonomy (GTDB): domain Bacteria; phylum Bacillota; class Clostridia; order Lachnospirales; family Lachnospiraceae; genus CAG-791. The sequence goes on along the minus strand of CAVBQH010000373.1, from coordinate 123 downwards.
GATGCCTGCCGCAAGAGCAAGAAGGGCATCACGAATGAAAGTGTCGATGCAGCGATCGAGCTGCTCCCAGACGGAGTCATAAAGAGATATTTAAGATCACAGAAAGCAATGGTGGTAGATATG
>CAVBQH010000372.1:0-2175 GCA_963597485.1 Acutalibacteraceae bacterium | reverse complement strand
GTAAAATCCGGTGCCGCCGACGACCAACGGGAGCCGCCCTGCCGCCAAGATCTCTTTGACTGCTTTTTGTGCCTCCTGCTGAAAGCGGACAACATTCCACGCTTCATCCGGATCTGCAATATCAATCAGATAATGCGGGATTCCCTGCATTTCCTCTTTTGTGATCTTGGCCGAACCAATGTCCATGCCGCGGTATACCTGCATGGAATCGGCCGATATAATGCTGCCGCTGCAGCGCTTTGCCATTGCAACGGCAACGGCACTTTTCCCGCTGGCCGTAGGTCCGGCGATGATGATGAGCTTATCCATATTACACGATTCTCTTAAATTTCCGTTCGATTTCCTGCTTGGACAACACAATCATAGTGGGCCGTCCGTGCGGACAATGATAAGGGTTTTCCAGCGACAAAAGCTCATCAATCAGTGCCTTTGCCTCCTCATAGGATTGATGCATATTGCCCTTGACCGCCGCCTTGCAGGACATGGACGCTATTTTATACAAAATGGCAGCAGGGGTTCCGCTCATGCGACAATCCAGGATCTCATCGAGAATTTCCAGCAAAAGCTTGTCCGGCTCGTTGGCATACAGCTCCATCGGCACCCCCCGCAGTGCATAGGAATTCTGCCCAAAGGGCTCAATATCATATCCCATGCGGCGAAAATAATCCTGGTACTGAAGGTACGCTCCCTCTTCCCTGCCGGTCAGATTCAGAATAAGAGGCGGTGCGAGCATCTGGGACGGTGCCGGTGCAGCCTGCTCGCTGGCAAGCCTTCGCATCAGCCGCTCAAAATTTACCTTCTCGTGAGCCGCGTGCTGATCGATCATCAGCATCTTATCCTTAAAGGACAAAATCCAGTAGGTGTCAAAAATCTGGCCGACGATCTTATATTCCGGCAGATTACTGCTCTGAAGGATGTGGTAATTGCGGTTGCCGTAGATATCCTCGGCATAATCCTCCTGCACGCTTTTGCGAAACATCGCCTCGAGATCACCGGAGAGGACAGCCTGCTCTTTTTCATCCTGCAGGGCCTTGGCCGCCTTGGGATCCGGGAGCGCTGCCTCCTTGATAAAGGACAGCTGCTGCGGCTGCGCCTTCGATCCGGAAGCGGTTTTGTCGATGAAGGTAAAGTCATCCTCTTTGTAAATCACAGGCGATTCGCGGACTGCTTCTGCCTTAGAGACCGGAGCGGATTCCGATGTGACCCTTGCGGTGATCTCTGCGGCCGGTTTATTTGCGGCAGAGTGTGTGTCACTTTGTACCGGCAGCGAATCTAAGACATTTTGCGCTGGCTTTGCCGGATTCTGAGAGGCCGCAGGCGCGGCTCCAGAAGAAAGCGGCGCATTTTCTGCAGCAGTAGCGGGAATAGGACGCTCAAAGGGCTCTACATGTCCCTGGGCCTTCTGGGCAGCGGCACGCTCTTTTTCCTCCTCAATGGCAAGGCGCTTTTCCTCGGCCTGCGTGTTCATCGTAGCCCGCGGGATCAGCTCGATCCGCTGCAGCGTTTCGTGTACGGATTCATTCAGAAAGTCAAAAATTCTCTTAGGATCTGAGAAGCGTACCTCCATCTTTGAAGGATGCACATTGACATCAATGTCCTCTGCGGCTGTCTTCAGATAAAGGATGGCAAAGGGAAAACGGTGCTGCATCAGATCCGTTCGATAGCCCTCCTCCAGCCCCTTGGAAAGGACATCGCTTTTTAAGATTCTTCCGTTGACGAAGAAGATTTCCTGATTTCGGCTCGAGCGCGAGAACTCCGGGCGTCCCAGAAAGCCGCTGACAGACAGATGGTCCTCTCCTTCACTGCCGGCTGATCGGGTAATCGGAATGACGGAATTCGACATTTCCCGTCCGTAGATGCGATAAATCAGCTCCTTAATATTGCCGTTTCCGGTGGTGTGCAGCTTTTCCTGCCCGTTTACCCGGTAGTGAAAGGAAATCTCCGGGTGGGAAAGGCAAAGATGCTCCAAAAGGTCGGTTACCGCGCCGGCCTCGGTCTGCGGCGATTTTAAGAATTTCCGGCGCACCGGCACATTGAAAAACAAATCGCGCACCATGACGCTGGTACCGTCCGGGGCGCCAACCTCCGTGATTTCCAGAGGTGTTACATCTGCATCCGGATTTGCTTCCCGGTGTGTGACATCATTGGTGGCACGGATGCCGACAATGTTGTCCC
>CAVBQH010000371.1:0-2183 GCA_963597485.1 Acutalibacteraceae bacterium | reverse complement strand
CCATTGGTGTCGATAGCATCCATAACACCATCGCCGTCTGTATCCATGTTCAGCGTCACCGTTGTTCCGGTGGATGCCGAAGGATCTGAAGAAGCCGAGGACTCCGTATCCACACCAACCATAATGTAATTGGCATCATCATCCTCGCCCGCTGCCGGCGTATAGTCAAAATACTCATCCATGACGCTGCGCGCCACAGGAACTGCTGAAACGCCACCGCTGCCGGCGCCCTCCACGATGACGGTAATGGCAATTTCCGGATTCTCCTCCGGTGCAAAGCCGGTAAACCAGGCGTGTGAGGTGCTCTGTCCTGTCACGATCTCCGCCGAACCCGTCTTGCCGCAGGGATTATAGGGACGCGAGCTGAGCTTGGTTGCTGTACCCTCCTCGACAACGTCGCGCATCATTTCCCGCATCTTGGCTGCCACATCCGCAGTCATCACAGTGCGGTACTCCTCCGGCTGTGTCTGTGAGATCACTGTGCCGGTTCCCGTCTTGATGCTGGCAATGATCTGATCCTTGTGGATGGTGCCGCCGTTGGCGATGGCCGCCGTCACCATGTTCAGATGCATAGGGGTCATCAGCGTCGAGCCCTGTCCGATGGACAGCTGCGTAACATCCTCGGTTGTAGTAGCATCCGTCAGTTCGTATGAGCTGACGCCGGACGGCAGATCATAGGGCAGCTCTTCCCCGAACATCATGTTGTTCAAAAGCGCTGCAAAGGAGGTCCGATCCAGGCTGTTGCCGATGTTGACAAAAGCGCTGTTGCAGGACTTGGCAAAGGCCTTCTTCAGATCCACATCACCGTGTGCGGTCCAATGGTAGCAGTGAATCGGCTGGCCATCCTCCAGCGTATAGGTATTGTCGTAGCCAACGCAGTTATAGGTGAAGTTATTGGCCTTGCTCATATCCTCATCCATAAACTCAATGGCATCGAAAATCTTAAAGGTCGAGCCCGGGGCATACAATCCCTGGGTCACACGGTTCACCAGTGTTCCGGACTCCGTATCCGAGCCGAGGCTCTCCCATATTACTTCGATATCGTTAGGATCAAAATCCGGCTTGGAGACCATGCACAGGATGTTGCCGGTGCTTACCTCTGTCACAATAACAGCACCGTTGTTGTCACCCAGCGCATCCGAGGCCGCCTGCTGAAGTGACAGGTCCAATGTCGTATACACGTCATCAGCAGGATACTTTTCTCCGGCATCATCGAGGGCTGCCTTCTCCGACAGCGAAATATCAGAATGCGTGAGATTGTAATCCTCCAGCTGCTCCACACCGCTCCCGCCCTTATAGGTATAGCCGATGATGTGTGCGAAGAGATTTGCGTAAGGGTACGAGCGTACCTCACTCCCATCCTCCCCGGTTACCGTCTGTGCCAGCACTTCACCGCTGGCAGCATAGATCTTTCCGCGGGTGTTCTTCTCCAGAAGAGCTTCCTCGCGCTTATTATAGTCGTTTTCGAAAAGCTGTTTGGAATTGCTGTTGGTGTAGATCAGAAAGTAGACAATCATCGCGCCGAACAGTGCAGAGATTGCCGCGCCCGAGATAAAAACCTGCCGGCGAACCCTTGTTTTCTCTCTGGCAAGGGCAGACGCCTTGGCCTTCCGGCTTCGCCCTCCCGGGTCACTGCGGCGCGCGGCGGATCTTGATCTCTCCGAGCGGCTGTCGCCTCTTTGTTCTGAATATCTGGAATTTCTGTCAGTCATCGTAGAATCCTTCGTCATCCGAGGCAGTGGTGATGCGGCGTCCGGAATACGGCTCTGCAGCGTAGCTCATTCTGCCGGCCGCTTGGGAGGCATAAGCGCTTCCGCTTCGGTAGCGCGGCATCTCTGCCGCCGAAGACGCATAAGTGCCCTCGCTCCTGCGTCTTACCGTTCCCGCAGCGCCGGAGGATGCATACGTTCCCTCGTTCCTTCGCCTTGTCGTTCTCGCAGAACTGGAGGACGCATACGTTCCCTCGCTCCTGCGTCTTGGCAATCCGGAGTTCTCCGATGCATAGGCTGTATACGCGTCCTCTCTGCGCCGCATGGCAGCCGTGCCGGACACATACGCATCGCCTCTTCGTCTTCCGGAGGCGCTCACCGCGCGCAGCTGCCTTGTGCGCTCGCCTTGCCGTGCTCTTTCCTGGAGCCGTGCCTGACGCGCCTGCTTTCTCTGCAGCTCCTCGAGCTTCTCGC
>CAVBQH010000370.1:0-2190 GCA_963597485.1 Acutalibacteraceae bacterium | reverse complement strand
GTACGAGGTTTCCATGCACGATGCATTCCAGGCATTCTTCCCGACCAGCATCGCAGCTGTTTCCTTCCTGGTATTCAACTGCTTTGACTCACCGTGCCTGGCAGCCATCTCTACCATGGCGAAGGAAGTCGGCAGCCGCAAGTACTTCTGGTACTCTCTGCTGTTCCAGAACGTTGCAGCTTACTGCGTAACCCTGATCATCTATCAGCTGGTTGGCGTTGCCATCGGACAGGTTGCATTCAGCGCGGCCACCGTTGTTGCAGGTGTTCTGCTGGTAGCCGTTCTGTATCTGCTGTTCCGCAAGGATCCGAACAAGGCAGCAAAGGCATAAAGCCGGTCGCAGAATCAGTTGGGAATCAAAAGAGCGTTTTCCCAACATCACAACATAAAAGAGGGACCTGCAGACGAGATGTCTGTGGGTCCTTTTTTGGAAAGAAGAATATTATGAAAATAAATGTACCGATCAACCAGGCAGATATTATAATCTTAGTCATCCTGGCAATTATGTTCATCATCGGAATCCGTATCGTTATTGGCTTTTTCAAAAAACCGGAGCACCGTGATACGCAGGATCGGCAGGACGAGGCAGCAGAAGACGGTGCCAGATAGGAAAGGAGCAGGCAAATGATTGACTTCATTATTCTTGGAATTATTCTTATTCTGTGTGCTCTGTGCATCTGGAAGCTTGTCTCGGACCGGCGCAAGGGCATCGGCAGCTGCGGAGGGATGTGCAGCGGCTGCGCATCGCACGGTAATTGCAGCACGAAGGATGTACCGGAGCGGTTTAAGGCGAAGAAGTGACGGAATTTACAGATGCATCTGACGGAACCCATTGGAGATATATAGAGAACGCTGATTTAATCAGCGGTTCTCAAAGTTTGAAACTGACGAAGGGTCAATAGGGCCAGAGGGCATCAGGAGGTATTGAACATGGTACAGGTAACAGTCGGAATTGACGGAATGATGTGCGGCATGTGCGAGGCACATGTGGGAGATGCCATTCGCAAGCAGTTCCCGGAGGCCAAAAAGGTATCAGCCTCCGCAGGAAAGGGTGAGGCCAGATTTCAGCTCGAGAATGAGCTTCCGAAGCCGATGCTCGAGCACGAACTGCATGCTGCCGTAGATCCGCTTGGCTATAGGATTCTGTCGGTGGAGACAGGTGAGCCGGAGAAGAAAAAAGGATTTTTCCATTGGGGCAAATAAAACAGCACAGCGCACCGGCGGCTGTGTAAATGGGCCTTGAATGGATTTGTGATTGGCAGATGGACAGACACCCTCGGAAGGAAACGGACACATGAACAGCATACAGCAAACAGCTGCCAGGATGAGACTGGCGGCACCGGAAATGGCGGCCTCCCCGGCCGGGCAGCGTAATAAAGCGGTACACCTGATTGCGGATGCGCTGGAGGCTCATCGGGATGTTATTTTTGCTGCAAATGCGCAGGATCTTATCCGTGCGGCAGACGATAATATCCCGCAGGCCATTCAGAAGCGTCTTCGCTACGACGAGAATAAGCTCCGTGACAGCATTGCCGGACTTCGTCAGCTGGAGGAGCTTTCAGATCCGGTGGGGAGAAAGCTTCTGGAACGAGAGCTGGATGAGGGACTTAACCTGCAGCGCATCAGCGTGCCCATCGGGGTGATCGGGGTTATTTTTGAGGCACGGCCGGATGCGATGGTACAGGTTGCATCCCTGTGCATCAAGAGCGGGAACTGTGCCATTTTAAAGGGCGGCAGGGAAACCAGGGAGACCAACCGTGTTCTGTTCGGCGTCATAAAAGAGGCAGTACTGGCGGCGGGGCTGCCCGCGGATTGCCTTTTTCAGGCGGAGCAGCATCAGGAAATCGATGAGCTTCTGGCCTGCGACCGGGACGTGGATCTGCTGATTCCCCGCGGCTCCAACAATTTTGTCCGGTACATCATGGAGCACACGAAGATACCGGTCATGGGGCATTCCAGTGGAATCTGCCACATCTATGTGGACGATAAGGCGGATCAGGAGGTTGCTGTACCGATCATCGTTGATGCCAAAACGCAGTATCCGGCGGCCTGCAATGCAGTGGAAACGCTTCTGGTTAATCGTAAAATTGCTGCACAGTTTCTGCCGAAGGTGGGGACGGCCCTTTTGGAGAACGGTGTAGAGCTTCGGGGAACCTGGGAGGCGGCAGAGCTTTTGCCACAGATTGCGGC
>CAVBQH010000369.1:0-2193 GCA_963597485.1 Acutalibacteraceae bacterium | reverse complement strand
GGAAGACCCGTGGACGGACGAGTTTTGCGCGAATCGGGCGTTTGGTGAAGAAGCGACGTTCATAGAGAATCCCTGCGAGGAAAACATGAGTACCACCCATCCCTAGCAGTAGATCCGTACGCGAAAGGATCCCGGACCAGTTTGACAACATTTTGATCAAGTGTTGATTTTGTCCCGTAGATCCGTTAAGCTATTGAAAACAGTAACCTCCTAAATGAATCAGCATCCCATCTGAACAACACGCGATCATGAAAGCAAAACGTTTACAGCAATTAGAAGAATTCATCCTGCAGCACCAGGCCGTCACACTGGAGGATATCTGCCGGGAATATTCTATCTCCGTCACAACCGCCCGCCGGGATTTAAATGAGCTCATTGCATCCGGCGGAAAGGTGGAGAAGGTATACGGCGGAGCCAGAGCATTGGCAGCCGAATCTCCCGCCGTGCCGCTGCCGGAGCTTGTCTACCCTCTGAAGGGTTATTCCAAGAGAACCGGCGCTTTCTCCCATGAAAAAGAGGCGATCTGCCGTATGGCAGCCGCCTCCGTCTCTCCGGGTGACATTATTTTCATCGACACAGGTACCACCTGCACCAATATTCTTTCCTATATCGGAGCCACGCCCTGTACGGTGATCACCAACAGCCTGCCGGTAGCCAATGCCGCCGCACCGCTGGAGCAGGTGACCTTGATTCTCCTGCCGGGGCGCCTTAGCCGCAATGCTATGGCCTTTGTCGGAACGGAGACCAGCGAAGCATTGAAAAAATACAACATCGACAAGGCCTTTGTAACCACCAGCGGTGTTACGGTGGAGGATGGCCTCACCGACACAACTGCTGAGGAATACACCATCAAGTGCTCCGCCATCAGCCGGAGCCGTGAGATTATCCTGCTCGCAGACAGCACAAAGTTCGGCAGCAAGTCGCTGTACACCTTCTGCCGACTTGACCAGCTAAGCGCGATCTATACAGCCGGATCCTCACAGGACAACGCTGTCATAAACTACTGCAGGGACCATCAGATTGACTACCACAAAGCGCCGCTCTGACCGGTTTTCTTGTCAAAGCCCCCGCACAGCAACTCCCATTGCCGTGCGGGGGCTTTTCGCTGTCTCCCTGTTTAAGGAAGTGCTGGTTAAATCTGCGTCTCCTTAATCTACCATAGACAGCGCAATTCTCTTTCTGGCTGCGTCCACTTCTACGACGGTTACATCCACGACATCTCCGACACTGACAGCCTCCAGCGGATGATTGATATAGCGGCTGCAGATTCTGGAGATGTGTACCAGACCGTCCTGATGCACACCGATATCTACGAAAGCACCGAAGTCCACAATGTTGCGCACCGTTCCCTTAAGCTTCATTCCCGGCGTCAGATCCTCCATGGTCAGCACATCCGAGCGCAGAATCGGTGCCGGCATCTCGGCACGCGGATCTCTTGCGGGCTTTTCCAGCTCATCCAGAATATCCGTCAATGTAATCGTGCCGATGCCAAGCTCTCCGGCGGTCTTCTTCAGTTCCGTCTTGGGCACACGGCGTTTCACCTCACGGAAGCCCTCCGTCGTATCCGGCAGCTCCAGACTCTTTAACAGCTTTTCTACCGCAGCATAGTTCTCCGGGTGCACGGCCGTAGCATCCAGCGGCTCTTTCCCGTCGCGAATCCGAAGGAATCCGGCGCACTGCTCAAAGGCCTTGGGTCCGAGTTTGGACACCTTCAAAAGCTCGCGGCGGCTCTGGAACCTACCGTTGGCTTCCCGGTAGGCGACGATATTTTTGGCCAGGGTCTCCGAGATTCCGGACACGTAGGAGAGCAGGGAGAAGGAGGCCGTGTTCAGATCAACACCGACATGGTTTACGCAGTCCTCTACCACGCCGCCGAGTGCTTCTCCGAGCTTTTTCTGGTTCATATCATGCTGATACTGACCAACACCGACTGCCTTGGGATCAATCTTCACCAGCTCTGCCAGCGGATCCTGGAGCCGTCTTGCCATCGACGTTGCAGAGCGCTGTCCCACGTCAAAATTCGGGAATTCCTCCGTTGCCAGCTTGCTGGCGCTGTACACGGATGCCCCGGCCTCGTTAACCACAATATACTGAACCGGCGCAGCCTTCGGATTTTCCTTTGCCAGCTCGTGAATCAGCTCAGCAATAATCTGCTCCGATTCCCTGCTGGCCGTTCCGTTCCCAAGACTGATG
>CAVBQH010000368.1:0-2193 GCA_963597485.1 Acutalibacteraceae bacterium | reverse complement strand
CTTCAAGCCTCAGCTGCGCACGGTAGGACCCAAGTACGGCAAACACCTTGGCAGCATCCGGAAGATTCTGTCCGAGCTGGACGGGAACAAGGCTATGGATGAGCTCAGCGCAGACGGCGTGCTTCGGTTTACCGCAGACGGAGAAGAGGTCGAGCTGACCAAGGACGATCTTCTGATCGAGATGGCTCAGAAGCCGGGCTATGTTTCGCAGGAAGACGGGAACCTTACCGTGGTGATCGACACCAATCTGACACAGGAGCTGATAGAGGAGGGCTACGTTTACGAAATCATCTCCAAGATTCAGACGATGCGCAAGGATTCCGGCTTTGAGGTGATGGATCATATTCATTTGTCGCTGTCCGGCAATGAGAAGCTTTATGAGATTGCCGACAGGAAGAAGGAAGCCATCTGCACCAAGGTTCTGGCAGATGCGATTCAAAAGGACGTTTCTCTGGCCAATGAAAAGGAGTGGGACATCAATGGTGAGACAGTAACCATTGGCGTAGAGAAGGCATAAGATACGCCGGATTGCCCGGCGGCAATCCGGTACTACACACGGCATGCAGAAAGGGAAACGGAATGAGAAAGACCAAGATTAATTTTGACAAGGACCTGTTCAAAAGGAGTGTGGAGTACAATGTCCGCACCATGTTCCGCCGCGAGATTGCAGAGGCGAACAAGGAGCAGATTTTCCAGGCGGCAGCGTATGCGCTCAAGGATCAGATCGTGGATGACTGGATGCGTACGCAGAAGGAATTCGATGAGAAGAATCCGAAGACCCTGTATTATCTGTCTATGGAGTTCCTGATGGGAAGAGCCTTCGGCAATAACCTGATCAATCTTCAGGCGTATGAGCCGGTTGCAGAAGCGCTGAAGGAGCTGGGCTTTGATATCAATGCGATCGAGGACCAGGAGCCGGATCCGGCACTTGGAAACGGCGGCCTCGGAAGACTGGCAGCGTGCTTCTTGGATTCGCTGGCAACTCTGAACTATCCGGCATATGGCTGCGGTATCCGTTATCGTTACGGTATGTTCAAGCAGAAGATTGTGGACGGCTACCAGGTAGAAGCCCCGGATAACTGGCTTGAGAACGGCAATCCGTTCGAGCTTCGCCGTCCGGAGTATACGCAGGAGGTTCACTTCGGCGGCTATGTCGCTTCTTATGTGGGAGAAAACGGACGCACGATGTTCCGCCAGGAGGGTTATTCTGCGGTCAAGGCTGTGCCTTATGACATGCCGGTGATCGGCTACGGCAACGGCTTTGTTGATACGCTGCGCATCTGGGATGCAGAGCCGGTGAACAGCTTCCATCTGGATTCCTTTGACAAGGGTGATTATCAGAAGGCTGTCGAGGAGGAAAACCTTGCCAGAACCATCTGCGAGGTTTTGTATCCTTGCGATGATCATACGCAGGGCAAGGAGCTTCGGCTCAAGCAGCAGTACTTCTTTGTATCGGCTTCCGTACAGCTGGCGATCAAGAAATTCATGTCCCGCAACAAGGACATTCATGACCTTCCCACGAAGGTTGTGTTCCAGATGAATGATACGCATCCGACGCTGACCGTGCCGGAGCTGATGAGAATCCTTCTGGATGAGTACCAGCTGGAATGGGACGATGCATGGCAGATTGTACAGAAGTCCACGGCCTATACCAACCACACCATCATGGCAGAAGCCCTGGAGAAGTGGCCCATCGAGCTGTTCTCCCGTCTTCTTCCCCGTATCTATCAGATCGTGGAAGAGATTAATCGCCGTTTCGAAAACGACATTCATGCCAAGTATGACCACAGCGGCGTAGATGTCGGTTATAAGATTTCCAAGATGGGCGTCATCTATGACGGCCAGGTTCGCATGGCGAACATGGCCATCGTGGCAGGCTTCTCTGTCAACGGTGTTGCAAGGCTTCATACCGAGATTCTTAAGAATGAGTCGCTGCACGACTTTTATGAGATGTTCCCGGAGAAGTTCAACAACAAGACTAACGGAATTACGCAGAGGCGTTTCCTTATGCATGCCAACCCGCTGCTGGCATCCTGGATTACGGACCACATCGGAGATGAGTGGATTACGGATCTTTCGCACATCGGTGAGCTTAAGCCCTATGCGACCGATGAAAAGGCTCAGCGCGAGTTCATGCAGATCAAATATCAGAACAAGGTGCGCCTGGCCAATTACATCTTAGAGCACAACGGT
>CAVBQH010000367.1:0-2203 GCA_963597485.1 Acutalibacteraceae bacterium | reverse complement strand
ATGCCGCACTGCACCTCATCCAGAATCATCAGAATGTCGTTCTCATCGCAAAGCGTCCGGATCCCCTCCAGAAACTCCTTTGTGGCGGGAACCAGGCCGCCCTCTCCCTGTACTGTTTCCAGAATGATGCCGGCGGTGTTCGGTCCGATCTGGGCCTTCACGGACTCCAGATTGTTGTATTCGGCAAACTTAACATGGCAGGGCATTTCGCCGAAGGCTTCGCGGTAATGCGGGTTTCCGGTTACCGACAAGGCGCCGTAGGTTCTTCCGTGGAAGGAATGCTCCATGGCAATGATTTCCTGGTGCTCGCCGCCGTTTTTTAAATATGCGTGCTTCACCGCCGCCTTCAGGGCGCCTTCAATTGACTCTGCGCCGCTGTTGGTGAAGAAAACGCGGTCCATTCCGGAGGCTGCCTTCAGAGCCTTCGCTGCCTTGATGGCCGGCTCGTTGTAATAATAGTTGGATGTATGCAGGATTTTATCGATCTGCGCCTTCAGCGCATCGTTATATTCCTTATTGCCGTAGCCTAAGGCGAATACCGCAATGCCTGCCACAAAATCCAGATACCTCTTCCCGTTTACATCATAGAGATACACACCCTCTCCATGATCCAACACAATCTGATACCGATTATATGTATGAAGAAGGTCTTTCTCCGCTTCTTCAATCAGTGCCTGCATATGATCCATTTCTTCCTCTTTTCGTCTTGTGCTGTGCAGCGGCAGGCCGCATATGCGCGTCTCCCCCTGCAGCATCTTCCTATGACAAGGATGTCCTTTTATTCGTGTTTTCTCACCCGTGCTCCATTGACCGGCACAACCTTCTATGCGTCCAGCTGATCTCCGTCCTCATAGAACATGGTTCCGTTGCCCTTGTTGGTGAAGATCTCCAACAAGATGCTGTGCGGCACTCTTCCGTCCAGGATATGCACGCGCTTTACGCCGCCGCGCACCGCATCGGTGCAGTTGGAGAGCTTGGGCAGCATTCCGCCGCCGATGATGCCGTCATCAATCAGCTTCTCGGCACCGCTCACGCTGATTCTGGAGATAAAGGACGACTTATCTGCAAAATCACGGTACAAACCTTCCACATCCGTCAGATACACCAGCTTATCCGCACCCACCGCCTTGGCAATGGCACAGGCTGCCTCATCCGCATTGATGTTATAGGTTTCGTAGTTTTCATCCAATCCGATCGGCGCGACAATCGGCAGATAGTCATTGTCCAGCATGTCAAAGAGAATCTTCGGATCTACCCCGGTCACCTCACCGACATACCCGATATCCTGACCGCCGGAAAGGCGTTTTTTCACACGCAGCATAGCCGAATCCTTGCCGGAGATGCCGACTGCCTTAACGCCCAGCTCCTCCACCATGGTCACCAGATTCTTCGAGACACGTCCGAGCACCATTTCCGCAATTTCCATGGTCTCTGCATCCGTGACCCGAAGGCCGTTGATGAACTGTGCTTCTTTTCCTGTTTTCTTAACCCAGGAGGAAATGGCCTTGCCGCCGCCGTGTACAATGATCGGCTTAAAGCCAACAAGCTTGAGCAGTGTTACGTCCTGAATGACACTGCGCTGCAGCGCCTCATCGCTCATTGCAGAGCCGCCGTACTTCACCACAATGATTTTGCGGTTGAATCTCTGAATATAGGGAAGAGCCTCGATCAGGACCTCCGCCTTTTTCTGTGCCTCATCCAGTTCCTGTACCATATCTATTCCATCTCCTCGCTGTTATATCTTACACATGTCCGTATCGTTGCTGCTCCATCCGCCTCCCTGTCGCCGGCTGACGCAGCAACACCACATCACGACCGGTAGTCCGCATTGATTTTCACGTAATCGTAGGTAAGGTCACATCCCCATGCCGTGGCGGATTCCTCACCCATGTGCATGTCGCAGTAGATGATTACCTTTTCGCTGCCAAGGAGTCTGGTCGCTTCTTCCTCGGAATAATCCGCCGCACTGCCCTTGGTGAAAATCAGCATACGCGAGCCTTCTGCCTCAAAATACAGGTCCACGTTCTCCGGATCAAACGAAGCACCGGAGTACCCCAGTGCACATAAAACACGGCCCCAGTTGGCGTCCTTTCCGAAAATAGCGGCCTTTGTCAGATTGGACTGGATTACCGATTTAGCCAGTACCTTGGCATGCTCCTTGGTATCTGCATGTACAACCTGCGTTTCGATGAGCCTCGTGGCC
>CAVBQH010000366.1:0-2209 GCA_963597485.1 Acutalibacteraceae bacterium | reverse complement strand
CTGGAACGGCGCCTTGACTGCCTGAAAAAGGTGGAGAGCTCCTCTCATTATCTGCTGGGGCTTCTCAATGACATCCTGGATATGTCCAAGATCGAGAGCGGCAAGATGACGCTGGCCTCTGAGCCGTTTGACATGCAGGAGCTCCTGGACGGTCTGCACGCGGTGATGTGCGGGCGCTTTGCGGAGAAAAAACAGGACTTTTCCATGCAGATCCAGCTTTCTCACACAGGGTACCTTGGTGACGGCCTGCGCCTTAGCCAGGTGCTGGTGAATCTGCTGGGGAATGCGAGCAAGTATTCGGCGGACCACACGAGGGTGCAGCTAATCGTGCAGGAGAATGCGGGCGCTGATGGATGGTCGCATCTGTATTTTGCCGTGGAGGACGAGGGCATCGGCATTGCCGAAGAGGACCAGCAGCGGATCTTCCGGCGCTTTGAGCAGGTGGATACGATGGCGGCTCGCCAGCAGGGAACGGGGCTGGGGCTTGCCATCAGCAACCGGCTGATCCGCATGATGGGGAGCAGGATTGAGCTTGAGAGCGACCTTGGAAAGGGAAGCCGGTTTTACTTTACACTGCGGCTGCAGCAGGCCGTGGTGGAGAAGCAGGCGGAGAAGAAGACGGGCGGAAATGTGGACCTTACCGGGACGCGGGTTCTCGTGGCGGAGGACAATACTTTGAATATGGAGATCCTCTGCAGCTTTCTGGAGACGCTGGGGTGCGTGCCGGAGGGAGCCCCAGACGGGCAGCAGGCGCTGGAACGATTTCGGGAGTCGCCGGAGGGTTATTATCAGCTGATTCTGATGGATGTGATGATGCCGGTGATGAACGGCCTGGAGTCGGCACACCAGATCCGGCTCCTGCCGCGCGTAGATGCGCAGAGCGTGCCGATCGCGGCCATCAGCGCCAATGCCTTCGAGGAGGATATCCGGCGGTCACTGGCCAGCGGCATGAATGCGCATCTGTCGAAGCCTGTGGATCTGGAGAAGCTCCGGGAGCTCTTGGAGAAGGTGCTGGGGGAGAAGGAGACAGGACCGGCCGTCAGACAGGATTAAGTGGCTCTCTGTTCCGGAGAGAGAACAGAGCTGCGTGGAATACAAGTATGTGAGGACGAAATGGGCGAGCGTATGCCGGGGAGGGATCCCAATACAGATTGCGCGAGGATGAATGATGTGGATTCATCAGCAGAGTGTCATACAGATGTGACGAAGATGCAGGAAGACCGGGAACAGCAAACGAATACAATAAATGAGGCAGGTACGGCGGTGTCTAAAAGCTGCGGGCATAGGGCGCGCAGACGCATCTGGCTGCGGCGCAGCGGCAAGGTGCTGTCGCTGGTGCTGGCCGTTCTCGTGCTGATGAACCTGGCCTGGAACCTGCTGTACATCCACCGCAACTACGATGAGGACCGGATCATTGGCTTTTTCAACGAGCCGGATGATTCGCTGGATGTGGTGCTGATCGGCGCGAGTGATATTAGCCGTGCGTTTTCATCAGGCCTTGCCTATAAGGACTATGGCATCACGAGCTATCCCTTTACGATCAACGGCGACGCGGTGCAGGTGTGGCAGGCACAGCTCGATGAGGCGATGCGCCGACAGAATCCGGACGCGGTGGTGATCGAGGTGAATGGCGCTTTATACAGCGCCTCGGAGGAGAAGGACTTCCACATGCATCAGACGGCAGTGGAGCGCATGGCGCTGCACCTGCCGCTGCTCTCGCCCATTCGGCTGCAGCTCATCGAGGAATACCTGGCGTCGACGAAGGACTGGAACTCGGCACTGCGTTTGCTGCTGCCGATTTACGAGTATCACTCACACCAGCCGGGCGGAATTGGGAGCGCAGTAGCGACCGTCTGGGATAACCTGCACTTCGGCACGGATAACGAGGGCGTATCGACGCTGCGCGGGCTGGAGACGATCACGGGACCTGCTGTGCAGTGCGACCTGGTGCCGGGAATCGAGAAGAGCAATGAAGCCGAGGACCTGGATCCGGTCTATGAGAAGGCACTCCGGAAGTTCTTAAAGCACTGTCAGAAGAAATATCCGAAAACCAACTTTATCTTCGTCCGCACGCCTCACCTGTTCGCCAAGGGCGATGAGCGAATGCTGCGCATTTACCGGAGGACCAACCGGATTGCGGAGATTTTCGATGAGTATGGGTACACGTTTCTGAACTTCGAGAAGATGAAGGGACAGGTCGGGATCGATG
>CAVBQH010000365.1:0-2211 GCA_963597485.1 Acutalibacteraceae bacterium | reverse complement strand
ATCTCTCATAGTCTTTTCTCACATATTTGCAAATCTTGAAGTATCTCCTACTACACCTGTAATTTTTATGCTGTCAGCCTCTACATGGCAGCTGTAGCAGACGATCTGGACACCCGCCTTGGCAGCCTTCACGAGCGCCTCCTTAAATTCCGGTTGCGTCGCCTCGTTTGGCAACACGCAGTGAATTCCATTCATTTGAATCACAAATGCAATCGAGCAATGATAGCCTTCCTTTGCTGCCTTTGTCAGTTCATGTAAATGCTTTACACCCCGCTCCGTCGGTGCGTCCGGAAACAATCCGGTACCCGGATGCAAATCATCCGCCAGCGTGCAGCCTTTCACCTCCGTCAAGAATCTTTCGCCTTTGCTTTCCATGTAAAAATCAATTCTGGAGTCCCCATAGGTATACTCCGGCTTCACCAGATCGTAGTTCAGGCTCATTAACTGCTGCTTCACCAACTCATTCGGAGCGAGACTGTCAATATTCACCCACTTCAATTTGGGCTTGTATACAGAAATCAGATCGTATGCCGTTTTTCGATTTGGGTTCAATGTCTTCTGCAGCGTCACCTTTGCTTCCGGCATCAGAAGTTCCTGCAAACGCCCTGTATTTTTCACATGAACAATCTCCGGTGCTCCATCAATCAGTACCTCTGCTGTGAAACGGTTGATTCTGCGGATGAATGTCCCTTCGACTGTATTCTCATAAATGATTATCGGCTTCTGTTTCACCATATATCATCCTCTTGCTCATCATCTGGATTTTCCCACGGATTCAATCCCATTTCTTCCCAAGTAACTCCATACGGAGCACCACCGGAGGTATATCCTGCAATAAAGAAAAAATCGTCATTCTGATCAGGGTTAAGGCTTTCCAACGCAGCCTCTGCTTTTTTCTTTTCTCTGCGTTTACGACGATCTACCTTCTTTTTCTTCTGAATCGCCTGTTTCTCCGCCGGAGTCTTTTTCCGCCTTTTCTCTTTCAAACTCTCCAGGGTAATGCCATTAGCTATATCCGTCTGGATTCTTTCTTCGTATTTCGATTTTATTATCCGCTTTTGACAGATTGCATCAAATTCCTCGAATAATGTCTTCGGAGCCAATGACACAACCATCTGGAACAGCTTCCGGTGAATCTCATTTGCAGCCTTATCGTCCGGCATGGAACCATGCTCCAGATAATACATGCGATATGCTTCATAGGTTTTATTGGCAATGCGCAGCTTCTGCTTTGCGGTCATATTTTTATATTTCTTGTCTGCGTGAGCCATATGCTTCACTTTGCTTCCACTCTCCTAAGCTCTTTCTCAATCCATGTCATAATCACATCCACCAGATACTCCTGCTGTATCTGACTCAGTTCCCGGCCTGCTGCCAGCTTATGCCACTTCTGAATGCAGCCTCGGCAACACGTTGCGGTTGCATGCTGCGCGATAAAAACCGGATGACCACGCATTGGCGTCTGCTTGCCATCATTTGGAATCACTGCCGGAGCTTCCCGCTTCGCAATAAAATCTCTGGCGTGCTCCCGTATTGTGTCCAGACCTTTCTCGTTGATGTAGTCAATGTCTTTCTGCTTCAGATGGAAACTGCTCCGAAACTTAGAATTCCCCAATCTTTCAAAAAGCTGCGCATACCATTCAGCCTTTGTCATATCACAATGCCCCGGCAATGATCCACCTCATGCTGAATGATCTGTGCTGTCCAGCCGGAATATTTGCCATGCTGCTTCTTGAAGTTTTGATCCAGGTAATCCACCTCGATCTCTTCATATCGCGTGCACGGCCGCACTCCATCCAACGAAAGACAGCCCTCTTCCGTCTGATACGCCCCGCTTTTCTTAGTGATTACCGGATTGATCATGGCAAATTGAAACGGCCCGGCGGCCACGACGATGATATTTTTCCGGACGCCGATCATGTTTGCCGCCATGCCGACACAGTGATCCAAGTTGGCCCGCAGAGTATCCAACAAGTCTATAGCCACCTGCCGGTCTTCTTCTGTAGCATCCTCGGACTTCTGTGCAAGGAAGAACGGATTCCGCATAATTTTATTAACCAAGGTAACTGCACCTCCCTCTGGTCGGCATATCGTCTGCTTTCACATATTCTGCATTAAGTTCCATTATTCCCAACCGTTCAAAATGGTATCGCGGCTTCCCGACACTTTTCTTACCATACTCGACCGCTTCCGCAGGGCAATAGCAGATAC
>CAVBQH010000364.1:0-2216 GCA_963597485.1 Acutalibacteraceae bacterium | reverse complement strand
CTCAGAAAAAAGTTCTGCGTTATTAGGCCAGTTATTTTGCAAACGATGTACTAGAAAGCGTGTTGTGGTTCGGCCGATGGAGACAGCTTTATAGAGTTTTCATTAGCAATTCTGAAAAGAATGTGTTAATTTAGTTAGTTGGTGAGCAGAGCAGACGATCGCGGCTCCGCAGCATTGCGGGGGTGAGGAAAGTCCGGGCTTCACAGGGCAGGATACCGGTTAACGGCCGGCGGAGGCAACTCCCGGGATAGCGCAACAGAAATATACCGCCGCTGTGCATCGCATGGCGGTAAGGGTGAAAAGGCAGTGTAAGAGACTACCGTCCGTGCAGTAATGTGCGGAGCCATGCAAGCCCTATCCGAAGCAAGACCGAAACGGAAACCATGGATTGGCCCGATCCGTTTCCAGGTGCGTCGCTTGAGGCTGTCGGCAACGGCAGTCCTAGAAAGATGATCGTCCAACGACAGAACCCGGCTTATCGCTCTGCTTACTTTTTCTTGATTGGAGACACGATCTGGTCCGCTGCTGCAGACGGACTGCGGCATGGAGTTAGAGAGTTTAGAGAAAAGAATGAATTTGTACAACCACAAGATCCGGAATAAGAAGCTTGTTGGCACCATCGTTATCGCGGTGATTCTGGGAATGTTTGTTCTGCGCGGTTTGCTCTTAGGAAACGGTACCATTGAGAAAATGTACACCTTGGAGCCGGATGAGCTGCGTGCAGCGCTTTCCAAATATGAGGTTACCATCCAGGTACTGCAGGAGGATGGACGGACTGCTCTTACCGGAGGCGGTACAATTCTGGACGGGCGGAAGGCTTCCTCAAAGGATGAAAATTTCACGCTGACCATTGCTGTCGCATCGAAGGTCGTAGGAGACAGCGATTCTGTGACGGTTGTGCTTCCGGATGGGAGCAGCGTCAAAGGAATCGTGGTGCGGCCGGAGACAGATGCAGCGGAATCGATGGCGGAGGACGTTGTCTTTGTTCAGTGCGGCTGCCCGGATGAGCTGGATGTGTATTATTCCAGAGACAGATTGGATCGCCTTGCTGCCGGGGATGAGGCGTATGCTTTACAAAACGCAGAACTGATTTCCGGGGAGATCACGGATGCGAGTGCGCAGGCTTCAGAATCTGGCGATTCCATGATTTTGACCGATGTCGGATATGAGGATGGAATGTCCGGAAGCGGTTTATACGGAAAGGCCGGAAACTACCTTGGAATGATTCTGCAGGGAACGGACGATGGACTGACGGCCTGCGTTTCCGGACGAGAAGTAGTGACGCTCTTGAATCAGATCTTATAATATGATGTCAGACATGCCGCAGGCGGCGGCAAGGAGGATAGACTATGACGAAGGTGGACATTGTTTCCGGATTTCTGGGTGCCGGAAAGACAACGCTGATCCGTAAGCTGATTACGGATGCGCTGGCAGGAACCAAGGTTGTTCTGATTGAAAATGAGTTCGGAGAAATCGGTATTGACGGCGGTTTCCTGAAGGAGGCCGGCATTGAAATTCGAGAGATGAATTCCGGCTGCATCTGCTGCTCGCTGGTGGGCGATTTTAATACGTCTCTTAAGCAGGTGATGGAGAATTATCAGCCGGAGCGCATTCTGATAGAACCCTCCGGTGTCGGCAAGCTCGATGACGTCATGCGCGCCATCGAGAAGACGGCAGCGGAAATTCCGGATATGAAGCTGGGAAGCGCTGTAACCGTAGTGGATGCGACAAAGGCCAGGGTTTATTTTAAGAATTTCGGTGAGTTCTTTGTCAATCAGATTGAGAATGCCGGCACCATCGTTCTGACACGTACCGACAAGGCCTCTCAGGAGAAGATTGATGAGGCGGTTGCTCTGATTCGCGAGCACAACCAGAAGGCGGCGATCATTACAACACCTCTTGCACAGCTGGATGGGAAAATGGTGCTGGAGACGATTGAAGGCAAGGAGGATCTGCAGAGTCAGATTCTGGCCGAGGTACTGGAGGGCGCTGAGGAGCATCATCACCATCATCACCACGATGAGCACGCGGAAAAGTTTACAGATGAGGACGGCAATACTGTGTACCGCGCTCATCACCATGATCATGACGAGGACGAGCACGAGCACCACTGCTGCCACCACCACGATCATGACGAGGACGAGCACGAGGAGCATGAGCATCACTGCTGCCACCACCATGATCATGATGAGGATGAGCACGAGGAGCATGAACAT
>CAVBQH010000363.1:0-2222 GCA_963597485.1 Acutalibacteraceae bacterium | reverse complement strand
GGCTTGCCCTGTGCCAGGCCGGAGATGGTCTGAATGACGACGGCCTGGAAGATGGACGCAGCCAGGTCCTCCTTGCGGGCGCCGTCGTTGATGAGCGGCTGGATATCGGACTTGGCGAATACACCGCAGCGCGCGGCGATGGTGTAAAGCGATTCGTAATTTCTGGCATAGTCATTGAGCCCTGCTGCGTCGGTCTGCAGGAGAGATGCCATCTGATCGATGAAGGAACCGGTACCGCCGGCGCAGGTTCCGTTCATGCGCTGCTCGACGTTTCCGTTCTCAAAATAAATAATTTTGGCATCCTCGCCGCCCAGCTCAATGGCTACATCGGTCTTCGGCGCCATGGTTTCAATGGCGGAGGCCTCGGCTACAACCTCCTGAACAAAGGGGATGCCCAGATAATTGGCAAGAGAAAGGCCACCCGACCCGGTGATGACGGGGTGAATTCGAATATTGCCGCATTTTTCTTGAATTTCCTGCAGAATATCGTGCAGGGTTTCCCGAATCTGGGCATGATGGCGACAATAATCGCCGAAAATGAGAGTGCGGTCGGCATCCAGAAGAGCCGCCTTCACGGTGGTGGATCCAATATCAATTCCAAGGGTATAATCGGTTGAAATCACGCTGTAAACTCCTGTAAATCTGTAACTGTTCAGAGCCAAGGCACAAAGCGCCTTTGGCCAGCCACATCGAGGATTTGCGATAGCAAATTCTAGATGGTGCTGAAGGATTGTTATTTTATTTTGCGAACGGGTTCTGAATAGTTACCTTATGTATATGCGTTTTGCTGAAAAAGCATCGCTACGGATTATAAAGCGGGTTCATGGCAAACGCAATGAAGGCAGGACCATCAATTTCTGAAAAATGTGTGAAATTAGGGGCAGCAAGAGGATGGCGCCTTGCGAAGGCGGCAGAGAGTGAAGTATGCTTGAGGGCAACGGCTGTCACAATAGGAAAGGAAATTGACTGCGAATATGAATAAAAAACGAAAATCCTTCCGGGAGCTTATGGAGAAATACGCAATTCCGAATCTGTCACTGGTGATTATCCTGTGCTATGGATTCGGCTACCTTTTGCAGTATGTCAATGCAAACTTTCTGGATTACCTGACACTGAACCCGTACGCCATCTGTCACGGACAGATCTGGCGACTTTTGACCTGGGTTCTGGTGCCGCCGGATACCAGCAATATATTTTTTATTCTGGTGGCAATGATGTTCTATTATTCCATTGGAACCTCGCTGGAAAGAGCCTGGGGAACCTATGAGTATAATGTATATATCTGGCTGGGAATTCTGATTACAATTGTCGGTGCCTTCGTGACGATGGCGGTCTATTACATCATGTTCGCGGCAGCCGGAGTCACACCGGATGCGCAGACACTGCAGATTGGCTTTACAGCACTGGCAAGGTATTTCAGCACCTATTATGTCAATATGTCGATCTTCCTGGCGTATGCAGCGACATTCCCGAATGCGGTGGTGCTGCTGTGGTTTATTTTCCCGGTGAAGGTGAAGTGGATGGGCGTCGTCTACGGCGTGATTCTCGGCATTGATTTTCTTCAGATGGCGGCAGGAGGCAGGTGGTATATCTGCATTTCCATGGCAGCTTCGCTGGCCAATTTCCTTATTTTCTGGATTCGACAGAGCAGGATCCGGCGCTTTTCACCGCAGGAAATCAAAAGGCGGAAGGCATTTAAGAAGGCGGTGAAGCGGGGAAAGGAACAAAGCGCCGGTGCAGACGGCGGGCGCTTCAGCGGCAGACAGGGCCAATCCGGCAGCATGGGCGCCGGATCGGCGGCGGAATCGGCTTCCAAGATGCGGCCGAGGCAGAGCGAGGCAGCAAGGCATCGCTGCGCGATTTGCGGCAGGACTGAGCTGGATGACCCGTCCATGGAATTTCGGTATTGCTCCAAGTGCCAGGGGAATTATGAGTTCTGTCAGGAGCATCTGTTCCGGCATCAGCATGCCGTGAACGGCGGAGGGCCGATTGCAGCGGAAGAAAGCGTGACAATCGAGCGGGGGACGCCGGATGAAACGTGATGCGGGCGCCGAAAGGATATCGGTGCTAAAGCACATTTGGCTGAATGGGTGCCGGAAATTTCAAGGTAAGTGCGTTGCATGTGCAGCGTGAAGACGTGCGGGGATAATGAGAAGGAGCGTGTGAATATGGATACACAGGATCAGGAAAAGCGGCTGCAGGATATTCTCCGCAGCCTGGTT
>CAVBQH010000362.1:0-2223 GCA_963597485.1 Acutalibacteraceae bacterium | reverse complement strand
AAGATGCCCAGGCAGCTGGCCGAAAGGAAGGCCTCGAGGAAGGTCGGAAAGAGGGACGGGAAATAGGGCTGAGAGAGGGCCGGAAAGAGGGCCGGGAAGAAGGCCGGGAAGAGGGCCGGGAAGAAGAACGCCTTCACATCTACGTTACCCTTGTACGAGATGGCATTATATCCTTAGCTGACGCGGCCAAACGGTCCGGGCTCCGCGAAGAACAGCTCCAAGAGGAAATCAGCAAATAAAGTGGCTGTACGTATCACCATACACAACCACGCAAAGGGCACAGTGAGTAACCTCACTGTGCCCTTCTTTTACGTGCATTTTCAGCTTTTCTATTTTCTGTATTACCTGCGTCTATTCTGCCAACGTTTCTGCAGCGTTTGCATTAGCAGTATCCGCTTTACCGGCAGTCTCCGGATCAGAAATCACTTCTTCGCCTGTCCCTGCCACAGTACTGACTGAGCCGCCGGTCACGGAAGTGCCCTCACCCGATGACGAATTCACTGCGTTTGCTGCATCCCCGGTCGATGTTGCTGACACGTTCTGTCCAGACGATACTGCAGCTGCGTCTGTCGTTCCGGCAGTCGCAGCGTCGGCTGATTTATCACCTGATGCTGTCGTTCCGGCATCTGTTCCGTCCGACGCAGTACCGTCAGTCGTGGACGTTCCGGTATCGGACGTGCTACTCTCCTTGTCCGCAGATGACGTATCGGTCTGCGATTCCGCCGCACCTTTCTGCTCTGTCTTCGCTCCATCGGATGCGGAAGCTGTATTCTCATCCACCTTCTCTTCATCCAGAACATTCCCGCTCTTATCCATCCGAAGCGTTCCGGCCTTCGCCTTAGCGATTGTGTCATCATCCGGCACCCAGACGGCTGCCAGCGTCACATCCTGCGTCACGGTAATCACTGCATCCGGCGCATAATGGTAGGACTTACTACCCTTCTCCAGCTCATACACGGTTCCGGCGCTCCTGGTCTGATTTTCTTCCGTTTCCGCCGATCCCGTTCCCGCCAGCTCCGAAGCACCGGCACCCGAGGCTTCCGTTTCGGAAGAGCTCGCCTCTCCGTTTTCCGATGTACCTCCTGCCGCAGTCACCTCCGATACATTATTGATCTTCGTCACGATATCCGATACAACCGTTTTCTCCGTCTGATTCGCCAGCTCGGAAGGCGATGTAATCAGCCACCCAAGGAGCTTCCAGCCCTTCCGCGTCGGTGTGAACTGCGACAAATCCAGTTCTGTCTTTGCCGCTTCCTCTTCTCCGGTTTCCTCCGGCTGCAGCGCAAGCACAAGCTCACTCACCGCTGCATCCATCCCGGTACCTCCGGCACTCGTCGTTCCCGCATCTGCAGATAAACCATCCGCTTCATCCAGCGATGCCAGACTGATGGCATTCTCTTGAGTTCCTTCACCGACCGATATTGCCTTTCCGGCCGCCACCGATTCCTCAGAGAAAATACCGGCTCCAGCGGTCAGGCTGACGGAATACTCCGCAGCCGGTTGAATGCTGCTCGACGGCGTATTTTTTGAATCCCATGTATCATGCCAATCGCCGTAATTTGGAATATCAGCATTTACAGGGAACGGATAGTCTCCAATGTCTCCATAAGCAACTGTTATCCCTTTCTCTGCATCACCTAACACATCCGTCTTGCCTTTTATCGTATTTCCTGTTTCAAACTTGATTCCGCTGTTTGAACTTGTCCAGGTTCCGCTGTCCGGCTTCATTGCATAGCATTCCATGAAGGTGCCGCCAGCTGTTCTGGCAAACAAAGAGAACTCTTGCATATTATTGTTCGGTGCATACGTTCCCCATATTGCTGTATAGGAATTAGAAACCGACGCACCTGCTTTGTTTTCCCACACGAATCCGGCTGCTTTTCCGTTTTTCTGACGGGAACCATCCTGACTTCCCCAGAAGACCCCCAATGCATGACAGTATTGAATCTGTCCGCCATTCTCATTCGAAAATACAAAGCCAGCTGCTTTTACTTCCGTGCTGTTCCACCCCTGCTTGATATTCGCATAGCTATTCCTCACAGCCCCCTTATTTGTATATACAAATCCACCGATATTCTTACCCTGTACCTGGCCAGTAAAGCTGCAGGAATCAATGACAGAGTCAGCACCATTTGTAATCACAAAACCAGCGCTTTGTTGTATCCCTGCACTGCCAATGCTCGAGGAATCATATCCCTTAGAGCCATACACCTGGCAGCGTGT
>CAVBQH010000361.1:0-2244 GCA_963597485.1 Acutalibacteraceae bacterium | reverse complement strand
GGTAGCAGCAAACTCCAGCGCGGAGTACGTGGCAGGAACCCTTCCGGTTCTGGCCGATGCCAAGGACGGCGGCTTTGCTTCCAACACGCCGCAGCTCCTCTCGATCACAAACTCCTGCACCAACCCTGACATTGCAGCTGAGTTCCTGAACTACTTCTTCAACGATGCTACGGCTCAGGAGACCCTTGGAGCAACCAGATCCGTTCCTCCGACTGAGAGCGCCCGCAAGATCTGCGAGGAAGGCGGAAAGCTCAGCGAGGTTGTTACTGCTGCTACAGATATTGCAGTAGCTGTTGGCGGAACACCCAATGACAAGGTGTCCTCCTCTGCAGAAGCCAAGACCATCCTCTTTGATGCAGTAGAGGCAGTCGGCTACGGACAGATGTCTCCGGAGGATGCAGCAGCAACGGTTATTGACGAGTTCAGTGCGCTGCAGAAGTAATCTCTAAGACATCATGAATTGCCGATTTCAATTGCGGACTTGCCGGCAGGCAATTCACGTTGAAATGTGGCAGGTGCTGAACAGATACAGAAATCACTGGTACAAGGGTCCCCCGCGGGAAACCGCAGGGGACCTTTTAAGAAAGGACGGGATCCTATGGCGGGCACGAAACGTGTTGCGGCAAAGCCGCACTATTCCAAGCGGGATTACAAGGGACTGCTCTATCTGCTCCCCTGGCTGCTGGGCTTTGCAATTCTGCAGCTCTATCCCTTTGTAACCTCTTTTATTTATTCCTTTAATGACTACACCGTTGGCGGAACCATGAAATTCGTAGGACTTGCGAATTACGTGGAGCTTTTGACACATGACAGAGATTTCTGGAATTCCCTGAAGGTTACGATTCTGTTCGCCCTGTATACGGTTCCCGGGAAGGTCATTCTGGCACTGCTGGTCGCTATGTTTTTGAACCGGAACATCCGCGGAATCAACCTGATCCGCACGCTGTATTACATTCCGTCTCTGTTCGGCGGATCCGTTGCCATCGCCCTTCTGTGGCGGCTGATGTTCATGGATAACGGCGTGTTCAATACCATGCTGACCAAGCTGGGCCTTCCGAATATTTCATTCCTGGGTGATATCAAAATGGCGCTTCCGACCATCTGCATGCTGGAGGTATGGCAGTTCGGATCCTCCATGGTCATGCTCCTGGCAGCGCTCAAGAACGTTCCGAAGGAGCTCTATGAGGCGGCAGAGATCGACGGCAGCGGCAAGTTCTCCAGATTCTGGCACATCACCATTCCGCAGATTTCGCCGGTGCTGTTCTTCTCCCTTTTGAATCAGACCATCCAGGAGCTGCAGAACTTTACCTCTCCCTACACGATTACCGGCGGCGGACCGCTAAAGTCCACCAACGTGCTGGGAATCATGCTGTACAAGGAAGGATTTGGCTACTTTAAGATGGGGTACGCCAGCGCGATTTCCTGGATCGAATTCGCGATCATTCTGGCATTCACACTGTTTTTGTTCGGCACATCCAAGTTCTGGGTTCACTACGCGGACGAGTGACACTCGACTGCGCCCGATGGCGCTGTCTCCTGTTTTAGAGTGAAGAGGTAAATTCTATGAAGAAAAAAGCAAAACGTGATGAGGACATCAAGCAGAAGGCATCGGTCCTGGATTATGTCATCATCGTTATCATCGGAATCATACTGCTGTATCCCCTGGTCTGGATGTTCTTCGCCACCTTTAAGGATAACAGCGAGATCTTCGGATCAGTCAGCCTTTGGCCGAAGGTGTGGCATCCGGAGAACTATATCAACGGCTGGAAGGGAAGTGCCGGATATACCTACACCCAGTTCTTCATCAACACATTCATACTGGTTATTCCGACCACGCTCCTGACGCTGGTATCAGCGACGCTGGTAGCCTACGGCTTTGCCCGTTTCAATCTGCCGCACAAAAAGCTCCTGTTCACGCTGCTGCTGGCTATGATGATGCTGCCCAACACCGTAGTCATCATTCCGCGGTACCTGTTGTACAACAACTTCCACTGGATCGACGGATACATGCCCTTTTATGCACCGGCCATCCTGTGCTGCAACTCCTTCTTCCCTTACATGCTGATTCAGTTCCTGCGCGGCATTCCGAGAGACCTGGATGAGTCGGCCTACATTGACGGGTGCAGTACCTGGACCACGATGACGAAGATCATCCTTCCGCTGATGAAGCCGGCTCTGTTCTCCGCGGGACTGTTCCAGTTCCTCTGGACCTACAACGACTACTTTAACTCCCTGATCTTTATC
>CAVBQH010000360.1:0-2245 GCA_963597485.1 Acutalibacteraceae bacterium | reverse complement strand
TTCCGGAGGACGGCCGAGCCATTTTGCAAATCGACGGGGCTGCTATGAGCGCGGCTGTCTTTGTAAACGGCAAGAAGGCGACGGAGCACAAGGGCGGATATTCCGCCTTCCGCGCGGACATCACCGATCTGCTGCAGGAAAACAATACGATTCGCATCGATGTGGACAACAGCGAGAATGATACCGTCTATCCGCAGAAGGCTGACTTTACCTTTTACGGGGGACTATACCGAAATGTTTCCCTTCTCGTAGTACCGAAGGCACACTTTACATTGGCAGCGAATGGAGCTGTTCCGGTAAAGGTGACGCCGGTGGTAACGAATTTGGAGACCGGAGACTGCGAAGTGAAGGCAGAGGCCTTGGCGGAGAATGCAGCGGAGGTTACCTTCTGCCTGGACGGGCAGGAGATAACGGCACCTGTGAAGGATGGCAGAGCGGAGGTTATATTTAGCCTGGAGCATGCGCATCTGTGGGACGGTGTGAAGGATCCTTACCTGTATGAACTGCGTGCAAGACTGGAAAACGGAGAGGAAGAACGTGTCCGCTTCGGATGCAGGTGCTTTGATATCGACCCTTCGAGAGGATTTTTGCTAAACGGCAAGGAGTACCCTTTGCGCGGCGTATCCCGGCACCAGGACAGGAAAGACGTCGGAACAGCGATTACAAAGGGGATGATGGAGGAGGATCTGTCGCTGATTCTGGAGATGGGCGCCAACACGATTCGACTGGCGCATTACCAGCATGCGCAGGATTTCTACGACCTTTGCGATGAGAAGGGAATCGTGGTTTGGGCGGAGATTCCGTACATCACCATGCATATGAAAAACGGCAGGGCCAATACGCTCTCACAGATGGAGGAGCTGATTGTGCAGAATTACAATCACGCCTGCATTGCGGTGTGGGGACTGTCCAATGAAATTACGGCGGCAAGTGCGGTTAATGAGGAGCTTTTGGAAAACCACCGCGCGCTGAATGACCTGGCACACCGTCTGGATCCGACCAGGAAGACCACGATGGCCAATGTGTTCATGCTGGAGACGGATTCTCCGATTCTGGAGATCCCGGATGTGAACAGCTACAATTTGTACTTTGGGTGGTATTTGGGAGAGCTCGAGCAGAATGAGGAATTCTTTGATGCATACCATGCTAAATACCCGAACCGCTGCATTGGCCTTTCGGAATACGGCGCAGATGCCAATCCGGCCTACCAGTCCAGCCATCCCGAGATGGGAGATTACACCGAAACCTATCAGTGCATCTATCACGAGCACATGGCGAAGCTGATCGAAGAACGCCCCTGGCTCTGGGCAACGCATGTGTGGAACATGTTCGACTTTGCGGCGGACGGAAGAGACGAGGGTGGCAAACACGGAGAAAATCAAAAGGGCTTGGTTACCTTTGACCGTCAGATCAAAAAGGATGCCTTCTATCTGTATAAGGCCTATTGGAGCAGTGAACCGTTCGTGCATGTCTGCGGGAGCCGCTATGTGGACCGCGCGGAAGCCGTGACCGAGGTGAAGGTGTATTCCAATCTGCCGGAGGTTTCTTTATATAAGGATGGGAATTTCGTGGAGATGGTGCAGGCAGATAAGGTGTTCGTGTTCCATGTGTCGCTGGAGGGACAGCATACGCTGGAGGCGAGAGCCGGCGAATATTCCAGCGTGATCTATGTAAACCGAACAGAGAGGCCGAATCCGTCCTATGCAATGGAGAACCGTCGAGCTGTGAATAACTGGTTTGACGGGGAGCTGGATGAGAGCTGCTGGTCGGTCGAGGACGGGATGTCTGCGGTGCTGGCGGATCCGAAGGCAGGACCGGTTCTGAAGCAGATCATGGACAAGGCGGCAGCTTCCCGCGGCGATGTTGCAGCGGCAGTGAAGGACAACCCGGCGCTGACGGCGATGATGGAGCGGGCGATGCAGCGCATGAGCGTGAAGGGAATGCTGCTGCAGGCCGGTGCCGATGAGGAGAGCATCCGGCAGCTCAACCGCATCCTGCAGGGAATCCGCAAGGACGAGAATACGTAAGGGCCTGCGACCTGGGAAATGGGATGGTGCGATTTTGTGACGAGCAGATGGATTCTCATGAATGGAGAAGATTCATCTGCCCGACCGAGCGCAACTGTTTGAGTCCAAGACACGGGCCTTCCGAAGGAAGACCCGTGGACGGACGAGTTTTGCGCGAATCGGGCGTTTGGTGAATCTGCGACGTTCATAGAGAATCCCTGCGAGGAAGACATGAGCAC
>CAVBQH010000359.1:0-2250 GCA_963597485.1 Acutalibacteraceae bacterium | reverse complement strand
ATGCAAGCATTTCACGTCTGATTTATGAAATTTTGCTTGGCTCTGAATAGTTACATCATATCTTAATCCATTCCCATAATCTTAAAAAAATATCCTAAAAATTCATCCACATATTAAATAACTTGGTTGATGTGCACAAAGGAAAACGGTATCATTATCACAACTAATAAATATTGCACAAAACAAGAAAGCGATTTGCAGCAATATTTATAACCGAATCAAAGGGAGGGTATTAGATATGAAACGTTCAATGAAGCGAATGTCGGCAGCAGCTCTTTCGGCAATCCTTGCCGGAGGACTCCTTGCAGGATGCGGGAGTAGCTCGTCTACGGACACATCTACTGACACATCCGCTGCAGCTGCAACAGAAACGGCCGCGGCAGAGACGTCCAGCTCCACAGCAACCGATCATACCGCAGCGACACCGGATCAGATCGGAGAGTCGAACGGCGGCGAGCAGGTTACACTGTGGCATTATTTCGAGCATGAGGCAGAGGCACTAAACGCCGTTATCAAAAAGTACAATGAGTCGCAGAACGACATTTACATTGTACCGACCTATGTCTCCCGTGAGGAGCTTATGAAGCAGTACACCATCGGCGCCGTATCCGGGGATCTTCCGGACATCGGAATGGTGGATTCACCGGACATGTCCTCGTACATTTCACTCGGCGTGTTTGCGGACATTACAGAGTATCTCGAGGACTGGGGAGATCTGGATCAGTTTTATGACGGACCGCTTTCCTCTTGCATGGATTCCGAAGGAAAGCTGCATGGACTTCCGAACAACTCCAACTGCCTGGCAATCCTTTGCAACATGGATATCCTGAATGCTGCAGGTGTGGAGCCGCCGACTACCTGGGAAGAGTTCGAAGAGGTTTGTGAGAAGACAACCGACGCAGCCAACGGTGTATACGGCTTTGCAATGAGTGCTATTTCCAATGAGGAAGGAACCTTCCAGTTTGTTCCGTGGCTGTACGGAGCAGGCGGTACCGTAGGCGATATCGATTCGGATGCATCCGTTCAGGCCTTTACCTTCCTGGCAGATCTGGAATCCAAGGGCTACATGTCCAATGAGGTTGTGAACTGGGGGCAGGGAGATGCTCTGAACGCATTCGTGGCAGGCAAGGCAGCGATGCTCGAATCCGGAACCTGGCACATTGCACAGCTGGACGGTGATCTTAAGGACAGCGTCAACTTCGAGTACAAGTACATCGAAATGCCTTCCTATAACGGCAATCAGGCAACCGTCATCGGCGGTGAGAACTTCGGTGTATGCTCTTCCTCTAAGCACGTTGCAGAATGCGCAGAGTTCCTGAAGTATATGCAGACTGCAGAGAACAATGCAGACTGGTGCGAAATCGCCGGCAAGCTTCCGGTTCGCAAGGATGCGGTAGAGCTGAAGGATTTCTGGACAGAGGATGAGAGATACAAGGTATTCAACGATTCTCTGAACTTTGCAGTGGCTCGTGGCCCTCACCCGCAGTGGCCCACCATCTCTGAGGCAGTATGGACAGCAGAGCAGTCAGCAATTCTTGGTCAGTCTACACCGGCAGATGCAGCAGCGCAGGCAGCGACGGTAATTGATCCGATCCTGACAGAGACACCGCTTCCGGAGACAAATTAAGGAACCCTGACGGTTCGTTCATAGGTGTTTACAGCCATGAATTATGAAACGGCCTGGGGATGAGTGTAAGGATATTATCCGTTAAGAGCAGTCATCTGTTCCAAAGGACATGAATGATATGCCAAAGGGGCTGCGCCGAATCCGGCGGCAGCCCTTTTTTAAAAGGCAAGAAAGGAAGTGGACTCCATGAAATTAACGATGCAGCAGAAAAAGAACCGAGAAGGGTACGCCTTTATCCTTCCCGGATTTATCTACATGGTAGTCATTCTTGGTTACCCGCTTGTTTATAACGTCATACTCAGTTTTAAAAATGTCAACGTGAAGACCTTTGCATCCAAAACGGATGTATTCGTAGGCTTACAGAACTATATTGAACTTTTTCAAAATGCGACCTTCCAGCTGGTGCTGAAGAACACCTTTGTATTCACCTTCTGGTGCCTTCTGTTCCAGTTTTCCATCGGCTTTATAATGGCCCTGTTCTTCTCTAAACGTTTTACACTTGCTGGCCCGATCCGCGGGTTGATTCTGATTGCGTATATGATGCCGATGTCCGTTACGGCATTGCTCGGTAAAAATATGTTCGACAAGTCCAGCGGTGTCGTCAATTCACTGCTGATGAACCT
>CAVBQH010000358.1:0-2256 GCA_963597485.1 Acutalibacteraceae bacterium | reverse complement strand
ACCCTTCCGGATTCGGAATACGTATATCTACTCTGATTTCTTCACATTCCATTCAACATCCCTCCTGAATCCATTTTTTCAGTGCAGCTTCCGCATCATCTACATTGCTTCCATAGATTGCAATCCCCTTCTTTACATCAGCACCTTTTGCTGCCTTCGCAATATCCCGCTCTGTACCAGAAAGACCGCTGCCTTCATGGGTGCAGAATGGATGAATTTTCTTTCCGAAAAAGTTGTAACTTTCCAGAAAAGTATAAACCGCCATCGGCATGGTTCCCCAATAGTTCGGATAGCCCAGATAAATCTCGTCGTAATCGTCCAGATCCTCAGGAAGAGAAACCAACTCCGGTCTTGCATTTTCCTGCTTATCTTTCTTTGCCTGTGCAATGCAAGTATCATAATCTGCCGCATAGGGAATCTTCTGCTCGATCTTAAAAAGATTTGCTCCTGTAAGCTCTGCAATCATATTTGCAGCTTTTTCTGTGTTACCCACTTTGATGTATTTCTTAGAGCCGCCAAAGTAGTTCTCATCGGCTCTTGAATAAAAAGCTATAAGTTTTGCCATAATTATTTACACTCCTTCAAAATTTCGTAGATGTCCTCGTGTGTTAGTTTCATACAACAGCCTGCCGCGATGTTTGTAGAATCAGCAACCGACCGAAGATCGGTATCCGCAGGAATGCCCAGCTCCGAAAATGAAGTAGGAAGCCCGATTTCCATGATAAATGCTGCCAAGGCATCCACTCCGGCAAGAGCAGTCTCTTCCTCACTTCCCTTAGATGCAATGCCCCAGACATTTTGTGCGAAGCGTGCAAAGCGTGCTGCACCGGACTTATAAATATGACGGTACAGAACAGGATGAATGACCGCCAGTCCTGCACCATGGTTGCAATTGGTATAAGCGCCAAGCTGATGTTCTATCTGATGGCACTGGAAATCCGTAATCTTTCCGATTTTTAATATACCGTTTTCTGCCATTGCAGAAGCCCAGGCCAACTCGCTCCTTGCTTCATAATTTTTCTCATCTTTCATTAATACTCTGATGTTGCGTATAACGCTGCGCATGACAGCTTCATTGATGTCATCAGACAGATTATTTTTATCCGGCTTGCCAAAATATGTTTCCATGGCATGACTTAGGGTATCAAAAGCACCGGAGATGACCTGCTTCATGGGAACGGATCGCGTGTATTCCGGATCGAGAAAAGCAAAATCCGCCTGTGCACCCCAAAGTGCACCTTTAATCTTTTTCTCCTCGTTAGTTATGACTGCACCGTTGTTCATTTCACTGCCAGTGCCGAACACGGTAACAATTGTTCCCAATGGGATAAATGCTGTCGGGAGTATGTGTTTCATATTCTCCATCTCCCAAATATCCTCATCCAACATTGCCTGAGCTGAGATCACCTTACAACAGTCAGACACAGAGCCACCGCCCACGGCGAGAATCAGGTCAACCTGATTTTCACGAGCCAATTTCACACCCTCCTGGGCTTTTTGATAGGTAGGGTTTGGCATAATACCGGCAAACTCCACAATACGCTTGCCTGCAGCACTCAAAATGTCCATAATCTCGTCATATATGCCGTTTTTCTTAATGGAACCACCCCCATAGGCAAGCATAACGGTTTCGCCATATTTTTTCAGTAAGCTTTCAAGGTACTCCTTCACGCTTCCTTTACCGAAATAAACCTTCGTCCTGTTTTCATAGATAAAGTTCTTCAAGACTGCTCTCCTTTCTTTGCCCAGTTCAATATTCCTGTTTTCATGGCTTCTTCGTATCTTGATATTTTGTAGGAAAGACGATCCATCGTCTCTTCAATCTGGGCTTTTTGCCTTTGCAATATTTCCATCTGACCATTCAACAGTTCCAGCCTTGCCGGTATGGTGGAGTCTCCTGCCTGGAACAATTTCTGATACTCAATCAGTCCTTCAATGGGAAGCCCTGCGCTGCGCATACATACTGCCAGTTCCACCCATCTCAAATCTTCTTCCTGATAATCCCGGATTCCGCCGGATGTTCTTGTAACCGCCGGAATAACATTTACACGTTCATAGTAGCGTAGCGTATCCTGAGAAATTCCGTATTTTTCTGATACTTCCTTAATCGTCATTTACAGCCTCCGTATCTTTAGAGAACGCATTTCACGTTCTGTATCCATTGCTCAATCTGCTTCATCGGCGTCACAAGATTGCTTCCGCCTTCAGAATCAAATTGAATCTGCATCTCACAGGCAATGTCCGCGCCCTTGCAGG
>CAVBQH010000357.1:0-2276 GCA_963597485.1 Acutalibacteraceae bacterium | reverse complement strand
CCACAACCGGATAAAAGAGTAAGAAAAATCACTACAATAAAAAATGTAGTGACGACTCTTTGCACGTTAATGCCTACATATGCCCTCGGAGCATCAGCTGGTACTATCGATTTCCTAAGTCCATCTGATGCCTTTTCTGCTTCAAATCTAGTTTCTTTGGAACAATCAATGATTTTCACAGGCCTACTCTCCGGATCCATACTTTCGACGTACTTTTTGATAACCTTTGCTGCATGCGTCGACAGCTTCAAAATCCACCCATTTTCTTGGTAAATCGCTCACTGTTTGATCATATCAGATATATTGATACCTTGCACAGACAGTTTGATGTGTACGAATTCAGCCTCAATGCATCCGCTTTCATCCACGAGGGTTCATCTTCTGCAGGCAAGATCAGCAGATGTGTCAAAGTTCACAGCATCCACCAGACAATTGTCCGTTTTATTCCAGACAACTATATTCAGGCCGAACTGCACTCGAGAATACTCCGTTCCGTTTACCACGATGGAACTTGTATCGCCGCAGGCAGCTCCTGCGCTCGAAATGCTGTAGGTAATACCTTCAACATCTCCTTCACCTGCTACCGCTGTGTCTGCGTTGCTGTCTTCATCCACGCTCTCGCCATCGCTCAGGAGCGCATAGAAGCTATTCTGCATTTTTCCGCGCAGATCCGTCTTCAATCCCAGCTCCGACAATGCATTCTGAATCTCCTCCGTTACAGCACCTGCTGCATCCCCCATTGCAGACAGAAAGACAGCGTAATCCGGATCATTGATATCCTTCAGATACTCTGTTATGTTCTCCTCAAAGATAATCTGATCGTCCTTGCTGAATGCATAATCATCAATATTCGAAACATCTACTGCTCCAGCATTATACAGCTCGTGGATCAACAGCTTCGTCCTGTACTTCTCCCCGCGACTGTTGCAATGGAAAAACGCATTGGACATCAAATCCTCCGGAAACGCATAGGCCTGCGGATCACTGATGTACTCTATACCAATATCCCTCTCTTCATTTTCCTTTAACCGGTCCAAATTGTCCAGGTCGCCGACAAGGCCTTCCCGAATCTTGGGAGCGGATACAAAATAAATGCTCGCGCCCCTTGACTCAACAAACCGCTTATACTCCCTGAGATATTTCTGTACATCGGCAGCGATCTGCGGATCTTCAATGCTGACAGGCCCGTCGTACGCATTTCCATCCACTCGATATCCATACATGATATAGTCCCGCGGAAACGTCATCTGCGCGGTCTGCGGGTCAAAAGCCTCTCGTGAATAATTTCCGCTTGCCGGCTGAAACGAATGCTTGGTATAGGCATAATCAAACAGATACCCTATGATTTGCGGCCAGATACGAAACGGCAGATATCGATACATCCCAATGTGGTTGTCAATACCGGACATCACCAGACTCGCATCGATATTGTCAAAATATCCCTCCCGGTTCCACCCATCCTCATATCCCAAAAGGACAATGTCACCCTCATTGATATTCACCTTCGACAGCTCCGTGTAGAACACCGCTCCAAACCCAGCATGAAGTCCAAGATTAGCCACCTTATATCCCGTCGCCTGCTCCAGCATCTCCTGATCCAGTCCAAATGCCGAGCTTGAACCGGCTACCATAATAATCTTTGGTTCATCTGTTTCCTTCAATATCCGGAATTTATCCTGAATCATGCTCTGATAGCTTGACCGGAAGACTTCCTGTGGCGTACATACAATGGACAGGAAGATAACCACGATAAAACAGGCTCCTGCAAGAATGCAACCGAGCAGGTACCGTATGAATTTTGCCATTGCTCCCCCTATCAGAAATTAAAATAAAGGAACTGCGAATTGACGATGGATGTTCCTGAGAATCCCGTTAACACCGTCACTGCAATAATAAATCCTAATAGCATCCATTGCAGAACCATCGGCTGCTTTATAAAAATCTGATAGGACACGCTCTGCTTTTCGTCATACCGTCTGCATTGGACAAATACAAATACAACTGCAAACAGAATTGTCAAAGCAGTCTGTGTCACCGAGCCGCTGATATTCCAAAGGTCAGGTACAAACAATTCTGTCGGGCTGAACAAAACCATTCGACGAATAATATAAATCGCCTCTGCCACTCCGTTCCGGAAGAATACCCATGTCAGTGTAACCAAACCAAAAACAACGATTCTCCGCAGCAATACAATGGAGGCACACTTCTCATCAACACGGATGCACTTGTAAAACCACGTCTTTATCGGGCGAAGAATCTGTCCGATTATCATAAGA
>CAVBQH010000356.1:0-2279 GCA_963597485.1 Acutalibacteraceae bacterium | reverse complement strand
GGTTATCAGCTCGACCATCGCATCCACGGAATTGAAGTTTTCCGGAACGAGGTCCTCTACTGATATTTCCACATCGAAGGTCTCGTTGAATTCGCCGACGATAGCCACGATATCAAGGGATTCAAGGATCCCATCGTCTATCAGCTTTGTGCTGTTTTCAAAATCCACATCGCTTCTTACGCCAGTCAGTATTTCCATTATTTCTTCTTTCATTTCAAACTCTCCATTTCCTAGAATAAGCGGCATGCAGACATATGTGAAGCTGCGTGCCGCTGTTTTTCACTCTTGAATTTTAGCACCTGAATCTGTTGTAATCAAGGATAATATGTGTTGCCGCGGTGATATATCGCTGCGGTGCGCGGCCCGACCCGGCTCCGGAGCGCGGAGTCCTGCGGCGTACCAACGCAGTTCTCTGAGGGTTTGAACCCTGCGGCGTGCGGCCCGGCACGCCTCCCGGGCGCGGAGTCCTGCGGCGTGCGGTTCGGCTCAGCTCCGCCTCCCGGCTATCGCGTCGCCTTGCCTGTCATCTCCGAAATGCTGATCCTGATGACATGCGCCTTGTCCACGCTCGAATCTATGTATTTCATACCGCTCTCAATGAATCCCGGGCTCAGCTTTTTCACGATACCGAGCAGCGCAGCCTTTTTCTCCGCTTCATTTTCCAGCACCTCGGCTTTGCCGAACGCGATCACCGAACGGTATTTTGTGTTGAACTGATCCGGCATGAGCTCGACCGAATCCACGACTGTGAAACAGACATTGTCGTTCGCCGCGATGTTGCCGAGCCTGTGTCCCTCAGTCGCACAGTGAAAATATATCGCTCCGTCCATGAATACAAAGTTTACCGGAGTGCCGTATGGGATACCGTCCCCGCTCACCGTGGAAAGCACGCCGTATTCGGCAGTTTCAAGCACTTCCATGATCTCTTCCTGCGATATCATTTTTTCTTTTCTTCTCATTTCCATGATCTTCCTTCCTTTCCTGCCATTATAACTATGGCATTTCAATATGTTATCCACATTATCCGCACATGCATCTGCCAGTCCTTCGCGGCATGATGACGCGCCGTCACAGCCGGATCCATCTGCGGCCTGCAGTTTTGCATCTCCGTCTCTCGCCGGATTGGCCGGGAACCAGCCTTTCCTGACTCTCTCTTTCTGTTCTTTAAGCTCCTTGATGCTCCACATACAGCTGCATCCTGTCACGCCGAGTATACATGAAACTATCGTGTTCGACGCCAGCGCGCTGCCCCCGATCAGCACGAGTCCGACCGCCAGAAAAAGCGGCCAGCACTTTTCCGTCATATGATATTCCGCTTTTATCACTATCGGATGGAACACCCCTATTATCATAAATGTGATCACAGCGATCACGACACCGTAAAAATTCAATAATACACCTCCGCATTCTTCCTCTCTTCTTTCCTTTATAGTACAATAAAATCGTATCCGTCGAAAGAGCCAGTTGAAAATATTTCGCAGGAGCCGGTTTCAAAAACCGCGCCCTGCAGGCATGGCGTTCATCGAACAGAAAACTTCAGGAGGTTCTCATGATATACATCGATAAAACCAGCGGCATACCGCTTTACAAGCAGATATATTCCAGCATCGCTGCCGATATACTTACAGGGGTGATAGCGTCCGGTTCCAGGCTCCCTTCAACGCGAAGACTCGCGCAGGAGCTTTCCGTAGGCCGCAACACCGCAGAAAAGGCCTACAAACAGCTTGAGGCCGAGGGTTACATCACTGCCAGAGCAGGGAGCGGTTTTACCGCAGAGAAGATACCTCTCGATTTTTCAGGGGGTTTCTCTGCTGATTTTCCTGCAAAGCCGCAGGCTGCCGGGTTCTCACGGTCTCCGCACAAGGCCGGCACAGGCAGCAGGATCAAGCCCGATGCCGGCAGCGCACCACCGCAGGCACCGCAGAGACCACCTGCCGCCGTCCGTACGCGTTCTGCCGATTCCGACGGAGCCGTGATCTCTGTCAGCACTGAGATCCCTGCCGACGCAGTACAGCCGGTCTACGACTTCATATACGGATCCATGGACAGTGCAGTTTTCCCCTATAAGCAATGGCGTCGGTGCATGAACGATGCGCTCACGAAGATGGAGCTCGAGCCGGCTCTGCATTACCCGGCGCGTTACGGTCAGCCGGAGCTTCAGGCCGCCATCGCAGGATATCTCCGGCGCTCACGAAACGTCACATGCGATCCGGAAGACATACTCATAACACCGGGGCAGCAGCATTCCATGGAGCTTCTGGCTAACCTCTTTGAAGGAG
>CAVBQH010000355.1:0-2288 GCA_963597485.1 Acutalibacteraceae bacterium | reverse complement strand
GATGATACGAACGAGGATCAAAGGCTACAGAACATGAGCGCATAGCGCAGCAATCCGGTTTGGAAGGAAGTGCATCCTATATGGGGATGATTCAGACAGTAAAGGATGAAATTGAAATCATAAAGGATCGGGATCCGGCGCTGCACAGCGTCTGGGAGGTTTTTCTGTATCCAAGCTTCTGGGCAATTCTGTCTTACCGCAGGGCACACAGGCAGTATCTGAAGGGACATTATTTTCGCGCGCGGTGGATTTCACAGAGAAGCGCCCGGAAGACGCGCATAGAGATCCATCCCGGCGCGCAGATCGGAAAGGGACTTTTCATTGATCACGGGACCGGCGTGGTAATCGGGGAGACGACGATCATCGGCGATAACTGTACGCTGTACCAGGGCGTGACGCTGGGCGGCACGGGTAAGGAGCAGGGCAAGCGTCACCCGACACTGGGCAATAATGTCATGGTGGGTGCCGGTGCAAAGGTCCTTGGATCCTTTAAAATCGGTGACAATTGCCGCGTGGCGGCCGGAAGTGTTGTGCTGCAGGAGGTTCCGGCAAATTGCACTGTAGTGGGTATTCCGGGCCGTGTCGTGAAGATGGTTTCAGGCAAGACCAGGGGCGGCTGCGGGGAGCTGGATCAGATTCATTTCCCGGATCCGGTTCGTTCAGATATTGTGTGCCTTAACCGCGGCCAGACAGCTATTGCCAATCAGCTGGTGGATCTGCAGAATGAAATTCGCGAGGACAAGGCGCAGCACAGGAAATTCCGCGAGGAGCTGGCGGCAGAGCGGCAGGAGAATGAGAAGCTTCGGCAGGAGTGCGAGGAGCTTCGCAGCCAGTGCAGGCAGCTGCAAAGTGAGCTGACAACGCAAAGACTCGGAACGGAAACGGATCGATGTTGAAG
The DNA here is from genome assembly GCA_963597485.1 of Acutalibacteraceae bacterium. Classification (GTDB taxonomy): domain Bacteria; phylum Bacillota; class Clostridia; order Lachnospirales; family Lachnospiraceae; genus CAG-791. The sequence goes on along the minus strand of CAVBQH010000355.1, from coordinate 1,390 downwards.
CGGAATCTGATGGATCTGCATCCGGTAAAGGACAGGCAGATACGAAAAACAGCTGCAAATCGATGAACGAACACCGCGTCAGGAGAGAATAAATGGCAATCGAAATCTATAATACACAAAGCAAGCGTCTTGAAGAGTTTAAGCCCATCGAAGAGGGAAAGGTGCGCATGTATGTGTGCGGACCTACGGTATACAATCTGATTCATATCGGAAATGCGCGCCCGATGATCGTATTCGATACGGTGCGTCGTTATTTTGAATACAAGGGCTATCAGGTCAATTACGTATCCAACTTTACGGACGTTGACGATAAGATTATCAAGGCCGCAAACGCAGAGGGAGTGGATTCCTCAGTGATTTCGGAGCGCTATATTGAGGAGTGCAAAAAGGATATGGCGTCCCTGAATGTGAAGCCGGCCACTACGCATCCGCAGGCAACCCAGGAAATTCAGGGCATGATCGAGATGATTCAGACACTCATCGACAATGGCTATGCGTATGTGGCAGAGGACGGAACCGTCTATTTTTCGGTTCGCATGGACCGTCAATACGGCAAGCTCTCCCACAAGAATCTGAATGATCTGAAGTTCAACATGCGAGACATCGCGGTTTCCGGTGAGGAGCAAAAAAGAGACCCTCTGGATTTTGTTCTCTGGAAGCCCAAAAAGGATGGAGAACCGTACTGGGAGTCACCGTGGTGCAACGGACGCCCCGGCTGGCATATCGAGTGCTCGGTGATGTCCCGCAAGTATCTTGGGGAGACCATCGACATCCATGCCGGCGGCGAAGACCTTATTTTCCCTCATCACGAGAATGAGATCGCCCAATCGGAGTGCGCCAACGGTAAGCCGTTCGTGCATTACTGGATGCACAATGCCTTTTTGAATATTGACAACCACAAGATGTCCAAGTCACTGGGCAACTTTAAGACGGTGCGGGATATCATTACGCAGTACGATCCTCAGGTGCTGCGCTGCCTGATGCTCAGTGCACATTACCGCAGCCCGCTGAATTTCTCTGCCGATCTTATGGCGGCTGCAAAGGCCTCCTATGAGCGCATCACGACCTGCATGGAGAATCTGAACTACCGTTTGTCCAAGGTAAAGGCCGTTGAACTTTCGGAGGAGGAGCGTGCTGTCCTTGCAGAGGCAGAAGCGTGCCGCAAGGAGTTTGAGGCTGCAATGGACGATGACTTCAACACAGCTGATGCGCTGGCCGGCGTTTTTGATCTTGTGAAGCTCATCAACACAAAGACAAGTGAGGAAAGCTCAGAGACTCTGCTCAAGGCGTTGAAGCAGGAGCTAAATGACCTGTGCGGCGTGCTCGGACTGATTGCCGAGCGCACAGTGGAGACGTCAGAGGATGAGACGGCCTGGGTGGAGGACATGAT
>CAVBQH010000354.1:0-2289 GCA_963597485.1 Acutalibacteraceae bacterium | reverse complement strand
GGGCATGTGTTTAACAGGGATCTGTCCGGAAACCTTCTGCTGGATGAGGACCTGGGAATGGGGATCAGCTATGCGCAGCCGGAGCTCCATACACGGGTTGGAACGCTGCGCCGGCGCGCAGTGGCGGAGAAAATCGCAAGAGCATCTCTGGGCGAGGAGCTGCGGGTTCTGTATGTTGCGATGACGCGGGCAAAGGAAAAGCTGATTTTGTGCGGATACACGAGGGATGCTGATAAGCTCCTGGCAAAGGCACACATGCAGCTGTCTTCTGTGCAGCTTCCTGCGGAGCATCTGCCGGTTTCAATGATCCGGGAGGCGAATGGATTCCTGTTATTGATTCTGGAGAGCATAGAGGCTCTGAAGGCAGAAGGGAGGGAGCCGGTCCGTACGGAGCTGGTATCTATCTCGGATCTGGCGCTTTCCGAGGCGGAAAATCAGATGACGCAGGGGATCCTTCTGAAAACGCTGGAGCAAATTGAGGAGGCCGGGCAGGAAAAGCTGCCTGATCCTGCGCTGGCGGAGGCTCTGCAGCGACATTTGGAATACAGGTATCCGTATGAGAATCTGCAAGGACTGTTTACGAAGACGACGGTTTCGGAGTTGAAGCGAACGTCAATGCTGGAGGAAAGTGAACGGAAGGCACCGGGAGAAGGCGCGGCAGAGCTTTATCCGGAGATAACGCTTGTCGCTGCAGATACGGAAGAGTCGGAAGAAAAAGGAAGGGCGCAGAATGAGCAGGATCTCCTTCCGGTTCCGCGGTTTGCCATGGAGAGTGAGAAAGTGAAGAAGCTTTCCGGCGCGGCGCGGGGCACAGCCATTCACCGGATGTGCGAGAAGATTGATTATTGTTCCTGGAGCAGTCCGGAAACGGTGACAGCGACGCAATTCCGAAGCCGAGTGGAGGAGCTACTGGCGGATGGAACGTTACCTGCGGAATATGGACCGGTGCTGACGCCTTCCGTTTTCCTTCCGTTTCTGAAAACCGATGTGGCGGGGAGGATGGCTGCTGCGGCGGAGCGTGGAACTCTTCGAAGGGAACAGCCCTTTGTTATGGGGATCCCGGCAAGTCAGATGGACCCCGCATTCCCGGATGAGGAGACGGTTCTGATTCAGGGTATTATGGATGCCTTTTTTATAGAAGGAACGGGAAATGAGCGGCATTGCATTCTGCTGGATTACAAGACCGATTGGGTGAAGACCGGAGACGAGCTGCAGGAACGCTACCGCAAGCAGATGCAGATCTATGCGCGGGCATTGGAGAATATGCTGCGGATTCCGGTTACGGAGAAAATATTGTACTCCTTCCATTTGAGGGAGTGCTTTTGGGTGTGAAAACCAAAAGAAAAACGACGAAAGAGGAACGGATGGAAAAACAGCTGCTGCTAAAGCGCACGGGTGAACTGGCCGGGCGCGCCTATCAAAATGGCTATGTGACACATACAGACTTTCTGACGGAGGGAGAGAGGGCGGATTTTCTCTCTGCGGCAGCCGGCGGGAAGAGACAGAATACCGGCGTTTATAAGGGAACAGAGTGGGTGCTGCATGGAGGCTGGGAGGAGGCGGAGCGAAGCGTTTTGTATTTCCTTCCGGATTATATGGACGCAGAGGATTTCCTGCGACAGCAGGAGCTGGATCCGGAGGCAATTTCGTGCCTGGCGATAACGCCGGTGAACCGGCGCTTTGCGGAGCCTCTGACGCATCGAGATTATCTCGGAGCATTAATGAATCTTGGAATTGAGAGAGATCGAATCGGAGACATCCTGACAGGAGAGGAGCAGACGTTTGCTTTTGTGCTGGAAGACAATGCGGAAATGATCTGCCGGGAACTGATTCGAGTACGGCACACCAGTGTGACCTGCCGAAGCGTTCCTCCGCAGCAGTGCAATGTGCAGCCGGCATATGAAGAGCGGGAGGGGGCGGTTTCTTCGGAACGGCTGGATGCAATTCTGGCGATGGTTTACCACCTGGCAAGAGGGAAGGCCCAGGAGCTGATTGAACGCGAGCTGGTTCTGATTGACGGAAAGCCGGCCTTCAGCGGAGGGTATGACCTAAAACCAGGCAGCCGCGTTTCGGTACGTGGTTACGGCAAGTTCCAATATCTGGGGATTGGGAACCAAACGAAGAAGGGACGATTCTATGCGCGTGTAAAGGTTTGGAAGTAGATAGAACTGTCATATTGTCAGAATTTTTGGAAATTTCTATTTTTCGAAAAAACTACTTGCAACCCAATGAACAGAGTGGTAGTATACAACCTGTCGCCGATGAGGGAACAAAACACGGCGGCTCACG
>CAVBQH010000353.1:0-2293 GCA_963597485.1 Acutalibacteraceae bacterium | reverse complement strand
TGCTGCACATGAGCAATGTTATTGTAACGCCGCACACCGCAGCCTTTACCGTAGAGGCACTGGAGCGCATGGCCTACCAGGCAGCCCTCGGCATTGTAGAGACGCTTGAGCAAAAGCCGGTCACCTATCCGGTGAATCAGCTGTACAACAGCCTGGAGGACAAGCGCAAGGTATCGCTGGTGATGGATTATTTCCGCTACGAGTTCGGAACCGAAGGCGGAGCAAGGTAGAAGCAAGCTGGCAGGAGCCCCGGAGTATTCCGGGGCTTTTTGGTGTCTATACGGCGATAAATGTGCTACCATAGGAAGCATCGCGTAGAGCGATCGGGAGAATGACATGAAGAACGACGATGAGTATCTGTTATGTGAGCAAAACTGGGTCTTTTACACACTGATGGCGGTGTCAGGCTGCTGGGGCGCCTTTACCTACCTGATGCGAGGCGGTGTATTCTGCAATGCGCAGACGGGCAACCTGGTGCTTTTAGGACTTGCGATTGGAGCGGGAAATGTCCATAAGGCACTGTATTATCTGGTTCCGATTTCTTCCTATATCTTCGGCGCGTTTCTGTCTGAAATCCTGCCGAACCCCATCAAGCATCATCTGAACATTCGCTGGGATACGCTTCTGATCGGCGTGGAGATTCTGGTTGTAGTGATTCTGGGCTTTGTTCCGGAATCCTATCCGGTACAGATTTCACAGATTGCGGTCAATTTCATCGCATCCATGCAGTACAACACCTTCCGACAGGCGGAAGGGACACCAATGGCGACCACCTTTGCGACGAATCATATCCGTCAGATCGGCGTCGGCCTGGCCAAAGAGCTGCGGCATTGGAAGCGTGAGGATAAGAGTCACCGGATCCGGCTGAAAAAGCATTCCATGATGGTCTTTTCGTTCCTGCTGGGTGCATCCATCGAAACGGTTTTCTGCAATCGGATTCAGGGACGTGCCATTTGGATTACTGCAATTCCGCTGGCCTATCTGTTCTTCCGGCTGGTTCGTGATGATAAGGCGTGCGACGAGGAGAAGCTGGAGAAAAAGCCCAGCGGACATTAAGGAGACGCTGAATATTACGCTGATTTAGTTACTATTACCGTAGGCAACCATCGCCTTACATATAAAAGGAGACAGTAATATATGGCTGAAAAGGCCAGATCCGGCAAAAAAGAACGAAAGCCCTACCGGGATTACGAGCAGCAGGTGAGCCAGCAGATTGAGGCGCAGAGCTTTGCACCGGTTTACCTGATCTGCGGCGAGCAGACCTACCTGCGCACATACAATATTCGCCGGCTTCAAAAGGCGATTCTCGGAGACGGCGATGCGATGAATGCTGCAGTGCTCTCCGGGCCGGATGTCCGTGCATCGCAGGTGATGGAGCTGGCAGAGACGCTTCCTTTTTTTGCCGAGCGACGAGTGATTACGCTGACGGAGACCGAATTCCTGAAAAAAACGGGAGACGAGCCGGAGAAGCTGGCCGAGTACCTTTCCAGGATGCCGGAGACAACGCACCTGATTCTGGAGGAGCCGGCGCCGAATGCGACGTATAAGCTCTATAAGGCCATTGCGAAAATCGGTCTTGTGGTGCGCTGTGACCTGGCGGTGGGAGACCGTCCGCTGCCGCAGGATGTGGACCAGCTGCGGAGGTGGGCAGCGGGACTTTTTGCCGGAGACGGCCTGTCGATTTCCGGGCCGGTGCTGGAATTGTTCCTGCAGTGCAGCGGGACGGATATGCTGAACATTCAGTCTGAGGAGGCCAAGCTTGCCTCGTATTGTATGGGCAGGAATGCAGTGACGCCGCAGGACATTCAGGCCATCGGAACACCGGTTGTGAAGGACCGGATTTTTGATATGATTGAGGCAATTGCCGCGCGCAAACGCCCGGAGGCACTTGCCATCTACATGGATCTTGTCAAGCTGCAGACACCGCCGCAGGTGATTCTGGCATTGATGACGCGTCAGTATAACCAGCTTTTGCAGATTCTGGAGCTTTCCTCGATGGGAGACCGGGAGCTTGCTACGGAGCTGGGGCTAAACCCCTGGGCACTTGGCAATAAGCTGCGTCCCTTGGTGAAGGGGTATAGCGTTGAGCGGCTGGAGAAGTCACTGGAAGCCTGCATGCAGGCGGACGTTGACTATAAAAGCGGCAAAATCTCGCCGGAGCTGGCCGTGGAGAAGCTGATTATTCTGTGCAGCGGGTGAGCGGGGAAGGCCAGTTATTTGGGCTAGTGTGACTTTGCCTGCAAGCATTTCACGTCTGATTTATGAAATTTTGCTTGGCTCTGAATAGTTACCA
>CAVBQH010000352.1:0-2295 GCA_963597485.1 Acutalibacteraceae bacterium | reverse complement strand
CGTCGGCATCTCCTCCAATAAGCTCCTGGCCAAGATGGCAAGCGATTTTCAGAAGCCGGATCGGACACACACGCTGTGGCCGGAGGAGGTCCCGGCGAAGATGTGGCCGCTGCCCATCGGTGATTTATACGGATGCGGCGGCAAAACAGCATCTCGCCTTGCCGGGATCGGCATCACGACCATCGGTGATGCCGCAGACGCGGATCCGGCGATGCTCCAGTCCTTTCTGGGGGAGAAGAGCGGTGCGTATATTACGGCGGCGTCCAGAGGGGATGGCAGTGACCGCGTTCACACGGAGCACGAGGATGCCCGCAGCTACTCCAATGAGACCACGACCTCCGAGGATATCACGCTGCAAAGTTATGACCGGCTGACACCGCCGCTCCTGCACCATCTGTCGGAAAAAGTGGCAAGGCGCATGCAGCGGGACGGCGTTTACGGCAGCACAGTAACCGTCAGCGTGAAGACGAATGACTTTCACCGGCGCTCCCGTCAGAAAAAGCTGGATGCTGCCACCAACGATGCGGCAGTTATTGAACAACATGCGAAAGAGCTGCTTCGAGGACTCCTGTATGAGCGGGATGGTATTTTTGACCGGGGAGCGGGTGTGCGGCTCATCGGTGTCGGCATGAGCTCACTGGATCACGGCGAGTACCGACAGCTCAGCCTAGAGGACTTTTTGCAGGACCAGGAGAAGGAGAAGGCGGAAACGGCCAGTAGAGCTCGACAGGAGAAGCTGCAGGAGATGCTGCAGAAGGTACAAAGCCGCTACGGCAGCGGGAGCCTCCGGAAGGGAAATGAATTATTGTGACGCATAGAAAAGCCGAGTGGCTGACAGGGAAAACCTGCCGGCCGCTCGGCTTTTATAATTCAAATGACGACTCAGAGCAACTTACCTGCAAGCCAAGCGTCCCCGAACCGGACACCTCCGCCAGGACCCGTCGCAGGCTTGCATCTGAACTTCAGCAGCTTATTCACAAATCGTTACCTGATATTATGCTTCCGCACATACCACTCATAGTAGATAAAGAATGCGATGGTGGAGATGGTCCAGCTGACAGGGTAGCTGGCCATGACGGTCCGCATCGCATGATGGATCGGCACCATGGTGAAGATCCATACCACACGGATAACGCATACGCCGAGGATGGTGATGATCGTGGGAATCAGCGCATCGCCCATGCCCTGCAGCGTACCGGAGAGAATCTCGATGGTGATGTAGGTGATGAAGATCGGCACCATGAACTCGGCGATGGCAATGCTCTGGCTGATAACCTCCGGATCGCTGGTAAAGATCTGGACGAAAAAGCTCCTTCCGATGTAAATACCGCCGGAGAGCACCAGATCGAAGATGGTTGTGATCAGCATGGCCTGACGCGCGCAGCTGCGGACCCGGTCCTTGCGGCCGGCGCCGTAGTTCTGACCCACCAGCGTTGTGGTGGCAAGGCCGAGGGAGTTGATGATCATCCAGTAGATGGCATCGACCTTCCCCCAGACGGTCCAGGCTGCGACCGTGTCCGTGCCGAAGCCGTTGATGGCGGTCTGAATCAGCACATTGGAGAAGGAATACATCAGCGACCGGAGAGCCGCCGGGATGCCGATGCGCAGTATTTTGCTGGCATAAAAGGAATCCAGATGGATCTCCCGAAGATCAACATGCACCATGCTGTCGGTATGCAGAAGGTGCCAGAAGGCAGCGATGGCACTGACATACTGGGACAGAATCGTTGCCCATGCAGCGCCGGCGACGCCCAGATGCAGATACACGACAAAGACGATATCCAGCACGATGTTGGTGAGCGTACCGGCCACCAGATACCGGAACGGGCGGCGGGAATCGCCGACGGCTCGCAGGATAGAGGCGCCGGTGTTGTAGAGCATGTTGCCGATCATGCCGCAGGCGTAGATGCGAAGGTACGTCTCCGACATGCCGATGGTCTCATCCGGCGTGTCCATGGCACGCAGCATCGGTCCTGCCAGAGCGAAAACAACGACGGTCAGCACCAGTCCCAGAATGAGTGCCAGCGCGATGCCGGTATGCACGGTCTTCCGGAGCTCGTTCTCGCGGCGGGCACCGTAGAATTGTGCGGCGACGACGGTGACGCCGGAGGTGATGCCGACGAACAGTCCGACGAACAGATTGATCAGGGTTGCGGTGGCTCCGCCGACGGAGGAAAGTGCCAGCTTGCCGACAAAGCGGCCGACGACAATCGCGTCGACCGTGTTGTACAGAAGCTGGAAGAAGGTCCCGGCAAGAAGGGGGACGAAGAAAATCAGAAGCTGCTGCCACAGAAC
>CAVBQH010000351.1:0-2301 GCA_963597485.1 Acutalibacteraceae bacterium | reverse complement strand
GGGCGTATTGAAGTTCATGCAGGCGTCAAAGCCCATGACCTCGGCGGCGCCGATAGCTAGATTGGAATATCCGGCGAAGTCGCCGTAGATCTGTATACCGAACAGTACGGCGGCAGTGACCAGCTGGAAGCCGGCATAGCTCTCATAGTTGCCGAACACCTCGTTAACGAGGATGGCTGCGCGGTCGGCGATGATCAGCTTCTGAAAATACCCCCACAGCATCAGGAGAAGGCCGCGCTTGATCTTGTGCAGGGAGAAGGAATGCTGCTGCCGCAGCTGTGGCAAAAGGTGCGGAGCGCGTTCAATGGGACCGGCGCACAGGAGCGGGAAGAAGGATACGAAGGCTGCATAATACAGTACATTGCGCTCAGCGGGAAGCTTTCCATTATATACATCGAATACGTAGCCGAGCGATTGGAATGTATAAAAGGAAATGCCGGCCGGAAGTGCGATGGCAAGAGCTGGACTTGGGTGAATCAGCTCCGGGAATACCGCGGCAGCAGCACGAAGGACATCTCCTACGAGAAAATCATAGTACTTAAAGTAAAACAAAAGCCCAAGGCAGATCGTAAGTGCAGCAGTCAGCCAGAAAAGGCCGCGAGGGGGATGGTCAGCGTGACGTTTCCGGACGTGCGAAATACCCAGGGCGGCCAGATAGGTCACCAGCGTGTCGGCAAGGAGAAGAATCAGATAGAGCGGAGAAAAGCAAGCATAAAAGAAATAGCTGATGATGACCAGCCAGATATAGCGCCAGCGAGCAGGCACCAGATAATACAGGAGGGCTGCAGCCGGGAAGAACAGAATGAATTGAATGGAATTAAACAGCATAGTCAAGAAGTCCTTTTTATTGGTGGCGGCGAATGCGGCCGTACAAAACGAGCGCAGTGCACTGATCAAAGGAGGAAACAGTCTCCATGGAATCCGCAAATGCGCCATTGAGTGTGCTGGAGGCGTCAAAGCACCGGAATTCCTCCATTCGGTTTAATGCTTGGGTCAGGAGAGTTTCATCCCCGCATTCCAAGGCAATCATACCGACAATTGCGTAGATGGCCGAGGAATGATATTCATACCCCGGAATAACATTTCCTTTCGTATCATAGCGGGCCCAGATGCCGTCTCCCTCCATCTGCGTTCGAAGCCATTGCAGAGAGGCATTCGGAAGAGAGTCTGCCTCTGCCTGATGAAGGAGCGTCAGTATCGCCTCGGCCATGTTGAGGGAGCCGTCATCGTACCGCCCGGTTTCGTAGTTGTAGTTGTTCGCGTAGAAAGGGAAGTCATCCCCTAGGTAAGCGCCGTTTACAAGATCTCTTGCTGCTTCGATTGTGGATGAGGTATACGGCTCCAGCTCTTCAAGCACGGCAAGAGCCGTCCAGTCGGCATAGCACATGGTGAGCTGGTGCGCCTTTGTGCCGTCGTCAAAGGTATAGAAATCCACAAGATTTCCGTTGTCGTCAATGTTATAAAGAGCAATGGCGGCGGCGTGCTCGGTCATGTCGCCCGGATCCCTGCCGGAAAGCTGCTGATACGTATTCATTGCCCGCAGAACACGCAGATCGTCCAAAAGTGCATTGACTCGCGCCGAGGCACCGCTTTGCGTTCCGTACCAGCGCAGGAGTCCGTTGGACGCCAGATGCTCCTCGGTGTAATCCAGCGCGGACGTAAAGAGTTCTTCATTTTGGGTCAGAGCAGCATATTCCATGATCAGCCCCTGACTTTCTGCCAGAACATCCTGGCCGCTTGGAGAATCGGCAGAATCTGCCTGCACATGAAGCTGGATTCCTCCATCCTGATTTGTTAGATAATTCTGAATAAAAGAGAGAGTCTGCGCATCCGGTCCCTGCTCAGCGTAATCCAGGATGGCCGTCAGCTCATCGGCATTTGTAATGGATCCGGAATGACAATACAGAACATGTCCCGAAGAATCAACCAGCAGCGTAGTGGGAATGATGTGCAGTCCAAGCTCATTGTAGACGGTGAGATTCTCATCAATGATCCAATCAAAGGAGCTGCCTTCCTGTTGCATCTTGGCTGTGGCAGCGGCAATGCTCTCTTTTTCTGGATCCATCTTGTCGATGAGAATGACCGTTACTCCGCGCTCAGAAAGCTGCGCTTCCATGGAAACGAGAAGGTTTGTCTGGTCACTGCAGTAGCTGCACCAGCTGCCCCAGAACATAATGAGGGAAAGTGAATCGCCAAGGTGGTCAGTAAGTGTAGTCTCGCCGCCCTCCGGCAGAGCAAAGGACAGATCGGAGATATCCTGTCCCAGCACCAGGTGATCCGGATCAGTGCGGAGTGCTTCGG
>CAVBQH010000350.1:0-2302 GCA_963597485.1 Acutalibacteraceae bacterium | reverse complement strand
TACTAATCGGTCGGAAGCTTATCCTTAAAAGTCATTGTATTGCTTGTTGGAACGAAAGATTCCTGAAAAATGTATTCGGTTTTGAAGGCACGGTATTGTGTTTTCAGAAATGGTATGGTACACTTACCAAGTACCTGGCCTGGTGGCTCAGTTGGTTAGAGCGCCGCCCTGTCACGGCGGAGGTCGTGGGTCCGAATCCCATCCGGGTCGTTTTGCTTCTTTTATCTGTTATATGGGGTCTTAGCTCAGCTGGGAGAGCATCTGCCTTACAAGCAGAGGGTCACAGGTTCGAGCCCTGTAGGCCCCATCTTTTTTTGACAATAGTTGGAGAAGCATTCGCCGATGTGGCTCAATTGGCAGAGCAGCTGATTTGTAATCAGCAGGTTATCGGTTCGAGTCCGATCATCGGCTTGGACGTCTACCAATCGCTTTTCGGTAGATGAACTTCATATATGGATGGATTCCCGAGTGGCCAAAGGGGACAGACTGTAAATCTGCTGCATATTTGCTTCGGTGGTTCGAATCCACCTCCATCCATTTGTAACACCATTACAGTGGACATAGCTCCATTGCAGCAACGCGGGGTGGAGCAGTCTGGAAGCTCGTCGGGCTCATAACCCGAAGGTCACAGGTTCAAATCCTGTCCCCGCTACTCAGTTTAATACTGTATGCCTAGATAGCTCAGTTGGTAGAGCAGAGGACTGAAAATCCTCGTGTCGCTGGTTCGATTCCGGCTCTAGGCATGATTTAGATCATCTGATAACTCAGATGATCTTTTTTGTGATTGCTTAGAATTCACTTCGATTTTCCTTCAGAAAACCTGGAAGCACTGGATGCGACTGGACAGAGGCACGGAATGGATACCATTTTTCATGATTATCTTTTGCAGTAACCTCATTTCTACAAAAGGCGTAAAAAAGCCAGTATGCCTTTGAGGCATACTGGTCATGAGCTTCCTTCCTGATCCCAGTACATCGTATGCACTGGCCTAACAACGAATCACAGAAACGATCAGATATGCTGGACCATATACGCTACAATCCTGGCACAATGCACTGCAGCCTTTCCTTCGAATACATCATAGGACTCAGTGACACTTTCGTCCGCTTTATCAGAAATAGCACGGATGATAACAAATGGAATATGATTTGTGTAGGAAGCCTGAGCAATTGCGGCGCCCTCCATTTCACAGCACATGCCGTCGAAGTCCCTCATGAGCTGCTCTTTTTTGGCGTGTGACGAGATAAACTGATCACCCGAGAGAATCTTACCCTCAAAGACACTAACCTCCGGAGCAGCCTCCTGGACGGCTTTTACGGCATGTTTACGAAGCAATTCATCGGCAGGGAAAGCTACAATTCCCTCCTGGGGAATTTCCCCGAGCTGATAACCGAAGATGGTAGCATCTACATCGTGATACTGGGCGCTCACAGAAACTACAATGTCTCCAATATCAATCTGGTTATACAAAGAACCTGCAACTCCGGTATTGATGACGTGTGTAACCTGGAATTTGTCAACCAGAAGCTGTACGCACAGGGCAGCATTTACCTTGCAAATACCGCTCTTTACAATTACGACCGGCGTCTGGCCAAGGAGACCATCACAAAACTCCATACCGGCATACGTGGCTTTTGTTGTGATCTGCATCTGCTCCTTCAGGGAGGCCACCTCTACATCCATTGCTCCAATAATTCCGATTTTGTTCATAAGTACACTCCTCTCTATGGATACCTCTCAATAATAATAGTCTCATCAGAAATTAGCATAAATAAAGGATTCAGACTGGAATCCGCTGCCGTATTCTCCGAATATAATTACGATGAAGAACAATCCCAGGAACAGAAGGTACCGGACAGGCAGACTCTGCATCGCAATCTGTTCACGAACACTGCCATGCTGTTGCCTAGACTCTACAAACGCCAGCAGAAGAGTTGCGAGAATAAGAACAAGGATATCCGGCTGGTCCAGTCCCATAGCCTCAAACCCGGTCAAAGAGAACACAACCGGGTTCCAAGTGGTAATGGCACCGTACATATGAAGTGCGTCTGTAATGCTCGCAGAGCGGAAAAAGATAAAGCCGCTGCAGGCCAGCAGGAACGTGCGCGCTCTGCAGAAGGCAGTATGGCCTGCAGAATCTGGATTTATATGCAGGCAGGAATTAATTTTCTTCCAGAGGGGGGCACCCTCCTGCTCCAATACGATGTAACCGAAATGAAGCAGTCCTGAGCCGATTATGTAGCGAAGAAAGCCGCCGTGCCAGAAGCCAACCACAAACCACATGATGCACATGGCAGCATAC
>CAVBQH010000349.1:0-2305 GCA_963597485.1 Acutalibacteraceae bacterium | reverse complement strand
GCTGTAGCCACACTCGCCGGACAGATTCGGGTCACAGACAAAGCCTACCGTTTTGCCTGCGCCATTTTTTCCGGGATCTTCTTCGATAAATGCTCTGACAATCTCCTCGGCATCCTCAATCGTCTTTGGATCCTCCAGCCCCAGCGAAGCCATCCAGTCCCGGCGAAGCCACAGCAAATTCGGCCCATCGTCAATATTTGTCTCAGGAATTGCCATAATCTTTCCGTCGAAGGTCACACCGTCGATGATGCCATCACCGTAGCTGGCGTAGATATCTTTGATTCGGTCGGTCATGCAATTTTCATAACTTTCCGTCAAGTCTTCAATCAAATCCATCTCGACAAGCTCTCTTAAATCCTCTAAGCTCCCGGCGACCATCAAATCAGGAAGATTTTGAGTATTCATTGCAACAGATACGCTGACATTATATTGCTCGTCCTGCTCCTCAAACACATCCTTATTTTGGATGTTGAAATGCTCTGACAAATATCTGGTATAGGCGTTGTCCTCGTAAGTCTCCCCTTTTGGAAGATTCGAGTTGTTCGCACCAGTCATCTTGCCAAGCGTATACGTGATCCGCTCCGGATATTTTCCATCTGGTGTTGTGCGTGCCTGTTCTTCCTGCTCTTTCTTAGACAGGGAAACCTCTGCGGTATGGCTGTTTTTCGTAGCTTCGTCACCGGCTGTCTCGTCAGTTGCCTCATTCTTTGCTGCACTCGCTTCATGCGGCACGGTAAGCGCACCTAATGCAAGCATACCCACGAAAACTTTCGTCAGAACGTTTTTCCTCATAGGCTTTCCCCGCTTTCCAAATTTTCTGAAATTCTTATAACGATTCTTATCGTCATTCAGAGTTTTTGTCTGAACTCTTTTTAACCCTTGACAGCTCCTGATACGCCCTCGCGGTAACACTTTTGCATGGACATGAACAGAATAACAATCGGGATGGAAATCAACACGGCACCTGCAGCGAAGCAGTTAAACCAGCTGTTGACATACTCTTTCTCAAGCATATTCCACAGACCGATGGATACGGTATAATATTTCGCATTTGCACGGCAAATAACCTTTGCAAAGATGAAATCCAGCCATGGAGACATGAACGCCTGTAAGATGGTGTAAACGATGATTGGCTTACTAAGCGGAATGGTGATTTTTGTGAATACCTGAAATCTGGTTGCGCCATCCAGATAAGCAGCCTCATCAATGGACTTCGGAATCGTATCAAAGAAGCCCTTTGCGATGTAGAAGCCAAGACCGGAACCACCGGAGTAGACAAGTACGAGTGCGACACGAATCATGGCACCCTCTGACAGACCAACAGACTTTAAGATATAGTAGACGGCAATCATAGACATGAAGCCAGGAAACATACCAAGAATCAGTGCGATGTTCATCATCGGCTTTCTCATCTTAAAACGCATACGTGACATACAGTAGGACACGGACAGAACGAAGAATGTAGAGATCACGCAAGTGAAAATCGAAATGATGAAGGTGTTTGCAAACATCTGCGGGAAGTTCAAAATCTGCGTATCGGTGAACAGCTTCTTGTAGTTGTCCAGTGTGAAGGTCTTCGGGATGATCGTGGAGATGTACTGTCCAGACTCTCCTCTGAAACTGATCATGATAATCCATGCGATCGGGATGATCCAGATGACAGCCAGAATGGCAAGGACTACATGAACGATTGTGTTGGTGATAAATCTCTTTCTTTTTGCCGAAGCAGTATTTTCTTTCTTCATTATTGGAAGCCCTCCTCATTCTTATAGGAACCGGTATTCCGATAGGTGATCAGCGATACAACAGCCAGAACCACGAAGGTCATGATACCGATAACTGCACCGAGGTTGTAATACTGGTTATCAACGGTCAGCTTGTACAGCCAGGTAACAAGAAGGTCGGTCTTACCAGCTGTGGAGCCTACAGGTGTCGGGTTTCCTCCTGACAGAAGGAAGATAATGTTGAAGTTGTTTACATTTCCGGTAAAAGTGGTGATCAAATACGGTGCGGTAACGAACAGCATGTACGGCAGGGTGATGGAGAAGAAGGTTCTCACTGGGCCTGCACCGTCCACGGTAGCTGCCTCGTACAGATCGGCCGGGATGTTCTGAAGAACACCAGTTACCTGAAGCATGGTAAATGGAATTCCGACCCAAATGTTGATCACGATTACCATGATTCGTGCCAGCAGTGTATTGGACCAGAATGGAATTGCCTTTTCAATGATTCCTGCGTTTAACAGAAGGGTATTTACGATACCGTTCTGGCTGAAGATGGTTCTCATTAACAGTAAGGATACAAA
>CAVBQH010000348.1:0-2309 GCA_963597485.1 Acutalibacteraceae bacterium | reverse complement strand
ATATGATGGGAGCGCTGAAGGAGCCCGGCGTAATCGGACTTGCGGATACGCTGGTTCGCACGGCGCCGGAATACCGGGATGTGGCGCGTTCGCTTCTGGGCAGAATCCTCGTGGTGGATGGCTATGATCACGCTGTGGCGATCTCCCGTAAATATCAGCAGAAGATCCGTATGGTGACGCTGGACGGTGAAATGTTCATGCCGGGCGGCGCTATCAGCGGCGGTGCCTTTCGCAATAGCTCTAATCTGCTGGGAAGACGGCGTGAAATGGCAGAGCTGGAAAAGCACACGAAGGACTGCAAGACGGCTATGGAGGAGCTGGAGGCTTCTATAGCCGGGGCGAAGGAGGAACGCAACAAGCTGCGGGCGCAGCAGGAAACGATTCGCGTTCAGTTGCAGGCGAAATTCATTGAGCAGAATACAGCGCGTATGAATATCAATGCAGAGGAGCAGCGCAAAAAGGAGTCGGCCGAGGGGTACGAGGCCCTTCGCGAAGAGAACAGCACCATTGAGGACACCAAAAAGAGTCTGGAGCTGGAGGAAACGGCTATCCAGAAGGAGCTGACAGATTCAGAGGAAGCAGAAAGACAGGCCAACGAGCGCATCGAGGAGATGGGAAGAGAGTTGGCCGGTCTGCGCACGCAGGAGGATGAGAAGCTCTCGGAGGTGCAGAAATGGGATGTTGAGCTGCAGAAAAAGCGCCAGAAGCAGGAATTCCAGGAGCAGGAGCTGGCCCGTGTGGACGGCGAGCTCTCTCGCCTTCGGGCGGAGCTGGAGGAAATTGTCAGCAGCATCCGGCAGGGAACCACGGAGATTTCCGATAAAAAGCAGAGCATCGAAACACTGAAGGAAACCATGGAGAGCGCCGGAGAGAACCTGGAGGAGAAGCAAACGCTCCTGGAAGAAAGCCAGAAAAGAAGGGCGGAGCTTTCCGGTCAGCAAAAAGAAGCGCTGGATACCAGAGAGCATCTTTCGGAGGAAAAGGCAAGACTGGACAAGGAGGTTTTCCGTCTGGGCGAGCTGGCCGGAAAGGCGGAGGAGTCCATTGAACGACAGATTAATTATCTCTGGAATGAATATGAGCTGACGCCTTCCCAGGCCGGTGAGCTGAGGGATGCGTCAATGACGAATCTTTCGGAGATGCGCAGCCGCGCAGACGAGCTGAAGAAGCAGATCAAGAGCCTTGGCAGCGTAAATGTCAACGCCATTCAGGAATACCAGGAGGTAAAGGAACGCTATACCTTCCTGAAAACGCAGCACGATGATCTTATTGCGGCGGCAGATTCGCTCCAGAAGATCATTGAGGAGCTTGATGTGCAGATGCGCAAGCAGTTTAAGACGCAGTTCGCTCGCATTCAGACGGAGTTTGACAAGGTGTTCAAGCAGCTCTTCGGCGGCGGCTCGGGCAAGCTTGAACTGATGGAGGATGCGGATATTCTGGAGGCAGGTGTCCGCGTTATTGCGCAGCCGCCGGGCAAGAAGCTGGTCAACATGATGCAGATGTCGGGCGGAGAGAAGTCACTGACGGCCATATCTCTTTTGTTTGCAATTCAGAATTTAAAGCCCTCTCCATTCTGCCTTCTGGATGAGATCGAGGCTGCTCTGGATGAGAATAACGTTGTGCGATATGCGGATTATCTGCGCAAGCTGACGGATAATACGCAGTTTATCGTCATCACGCACCGCCGCGGAACAATGGACCGCGCGGATCGGCTGTATGGTATTACCATGCAGGAAAAGGGTGTGTCCACGCTGGTGTCGGTCAGCCTGATCGATGAGAAGGACCTGGCGTCTTAAGGAAAGGAGTCTGGCATATGGGAGAGGAAGAAAAAAAACAGGGTTTTTTTGCAAGACTCAAAAGCGGACTTGGGAGAACCCGCAGCAACATTGTGGCCGGGATGAATCGTGTTTTTACCGGACATAGTGCCATTGATGAGGATTTCTACGAGGAGCTGGAAGAAATCATGATCATGGGCGACATGGGCGTTCAGACAACGGATCAGATTCTCGAGCAGCTGCGAGATCAGGTGAAGGAGCAAAGAGTCCGTGAGCCGCAGGCCTGCCGGGAGCTTCTGATTCAGGACATCCGGGAGCAGATGCATGTGGATCCGGAAGCCTATGACTTCGAGGATGAGCCGTCCGTTGTGCTGATCATCGGCGTCAACGGTGTCGGTAAGACAACATCCGTCGGGAAGCTTGCGGATATCTACAAGCGGCGCGGCAAGCGTGTGCTGATTGCCGCGGCGGATACCTTTCGTGCGGCGGCTTATGATCAGCTGAAGGTGTGGTCGGAGCGGGCCGGTGTGGAGA
>CAVBQH010000347.1:0-2321 GCA_963597485.1 Acutalibacteraceae bacterium | reverse complement strand
TGAAGTAAGAGAAGTCACAGAAAAGTATAGTGCAATCATTGCACAGAAGGAAGCCTCGCTGGCGCAGAAGGATTCGCAGATTGCAGATTTGATGAGACAGCTCCTTGAGGCTCAGCAAAAAAAGTAGAATTAATTCAGCAACAGCAATTACCCCAAAAGACCGATGGAGCATGACCGCTCCACCGGCCTTTTTGTTATAATCATGTCTGAATCATCAATCAAGAAGGAACTCTGCGTTGAAACCAGTATAGAACGAGATTCCCAATGGAGAATACAGTTTGACTGATTCAGTGGAGTGGAGGGAGCAACGCAATATCAGAACACAGCAATGCGCACCAGTGCCTTATTGAGAAGTTAGAGAAATAACATGCAGATTGATCCTACCAAATACTACCAGACAATTTCATCCATCCGGCAGCGCTGCCAGTATGCCGAGCTGCCGGAAGAGATATGGACGGCATTTGAAAAAGAGCTCCGGCTTCGTCTGTCGTGGAACACCAATTCCCTGGAGGGGAATACGCTGACGCTGGAGGAGACCGTGGATGCCCTGGAATATGATGAGGTCCGCAGCGGGCACACCTATTCCGAATACACGGAAGCCAAGACTGCCTATGAGGCCAACTGCATGCTGTGCTTCCGGGAACAGCAGGAGATTACCTTGGGAGTGATCCATCAGATCAACGGCATCATCATGAGAACAGACGGGGAATTCCGCGGCCGCCAGGTCTATGTAGGGAGCATTGCGGAGGTCGCATGGATGCTGCCGCGGCCGGAGGAGATTCCGGAGCAGATGGAAGCCTGGTGCCGGAAGGTCACGGAGTCTTTTCGACATATGTCAGATCTTGCGACGATAATAACGACTGTTGCCGGCCTGCATATGCAGTTTGAGATGATTCATCCCTTTGCCGATGGAAATGGGCGTACCGGGCGTTTTGTTATGAACCAGATGCTGCTGAATGCGGGACTGATGCCGGCGATCATTCTGAACCAGTCTAAATACCGCCAGGCCTTCCGTATCTATGAGCGGAGTCAGGACACGGCGCTCATGGAGTATTGCATCGCTGCAGGTGTAGCGAAGACGTATGAAATACTGGAAGATATCTGCCGGAAGATGTGCTGATCGCGCAATACAGGATTACCGGAGGAGAATTTCGCCTTTCCTTTGACCCGGCCGCCGCACCCATCAGCTATTGGAAAAACACGAGCGACAACGCCATCATTCGCTCCTTTATCGATCTGCAGGGCAATTCCATCACAGAGAAGCTCGAGACACTACTGTCCGGGGGCCACATCTGGCAGAGGATTGCGGATGATTTGACGTACGACTACCTGCATTCCTCTGAGGACAACCTGTGGAGCGTCCTCTATCTGACCGGATATCTGACAAGGCTCCGCCCGGACGATATTCCTTCCGATGAGAGAGGAGAACTCGCAGAAGGTAAAACAGCGCTCATCATCCCCAATGCGGAGATCCGTGAGATCTACGAAACCACCATCCGGGGCTGGTTTACCGATTATGCCGCACTGCAGGATCGGAGAACCCTGTTCGAGGCTGTGTGGCAGCAGGATCCGGCGGTACTCACCGGAGAGCTGAATAAGCTGCTGCGCCAGACCATCAGCTACCATGACTACAAGGAGGATTTCTATCACGCCTTTCTGGCCGGTGTTTTCGCCGGCGGCGGATACCAGGTGGAATCCAACCGTGAGCACGGAGAAGGCCACAGCGATATTGTTGTCAAGGATGTGCGCGGCGGGCGCGTTGCCGTCTTCGAGGTCAAATATGCCCGAACGGCCGGCCAGCTGGACTCTGCCTGCGATGCGGCACTGCGGCAGCAGGAGAAGCGAGGATATGCAAGCGACTATGAAGACAGCTATAACGAAATCCTTCAGTACGGGATCGCGTTTTATAAGAAACGGTGTGTGGTGAAGACAAAACAACAAAGGTAAAAGACGGTACCTACACATCGAAGCTGATGAAGCTCTTCCTGCAAAGGGAGGTTAACGATCCGAAATTCCCAAAGCTGTCATACCGTGTGAATTATTTGAAAAACAATCAGAAAGGAGTGCGTGCTATGTGCGATGTGATTGAAAGATATGCTGTGGATGAAGTAAGAGAAGTCACAGAAAAGATTTGATGAAAGCAGAGGGTACAACACAATGCCAGAACACAGCAGTGATCAGGAGAGGATAGGACCATGGGCATGTTTGTAAATCCAGGAAATGCAGCGTTTCAAGCTGCACTGAATGCAAGAATTTATGTGGATAAGAGCGGCCTCCTGGAATACACGAACCGTGTACTTGCGTCCACAGACGCCTTCATG
>CAVBQH010000346.1:0-2338 GCA_963597485.1 Acutalibacteraceae bacterium | reverse complement strand
GGGCGGACATAGACGGAAGAAACGTTTCTGCCGATACAGTGATAACTGAAGACATCACGCTATACGCTGTGTATGAGGATACCTCGGCTTCGCTGTATACGGTTACCGCAAAGCAGCTCTCCTCACGAACCCACCTTTCAGAAAATGGAATACTGACGATAGATATGTCGGACGTGTCCATGCCCTTTGGCATTAATTATGTGGATGCGTCGTATTACGGCGATAGTGGTTCAAAGAGTGTCCTGCGGAAGATGGAAGAGACAAACGAGGGCAGCGGGGTCTATCAGTGCCAGTTTGATGTTTCCGGATGGAATAATGGCGAGAGTTATATCGGTATTAGCTTCATGGACCGAGAAGAAAAATATTACAGGAACATCGTGAAGGTTGACGGAGATCTTTCTCTCATGTCTTCCCACCAGAGCATTGAGTATTATCTTGAAGCTCTGTCAGCCATTCCGGAAAGTTATTCTGTGATAATAGCAGCGTCGGATGATGCGAGCTCCGGCATCAGTGACGATATTGCAGACGGATTTGATAGGCTGGGATTGGCTACAGACCTTCGCGGGAAATACCGGCTTAGCTACATTGGAGTGTTTGATGGACGCGTTTCGGAAAAAATCGGAATAAAGAAACAATCCATTGATGGCGCATTTAGGGACGGCATGTCGTATTATGTGAGGAGTTCCGGGTGGGATGCAGGCGCGATGTCATCGATCATAATCGATGGAATAGAATACAGTCCGAGCAGCAGAGGGCTTTCGTTTGTCGTATACAGCAATGTTACGCACAAGGTAGTTGATTCTGTTACCTTTGATACCTGCGAAAACTCAGCTTTGGAGATTCTCCGGTCAGCTGCATCGTATTCTCTTATGAGGAATAGTTTAACTGTCACCGTTGATAAAGCAATTCTTGATACATACGGAATCGTTGAAGCGGACGTGGATATCGAGGGATTAAAGGACTATTCCGCTAAGCTGAGATCAGATAATCCTGGAATATTTACAGGGAAGATCCCTCAGAACATATTGGAGAATACATCAGGGAGAATTTCTGTTTCTTTTGTGAACAGCCTTGGTGACAGCTATGCGGGTGTCATTACTATTTCCGGTTCGGAATAATCAGGGGAATTTCGCTGTGAAGAGTTCCTTTTGCGCCGATTCTCCGATTGTTGAGGGCAAAGACACCTTCGATGTTGCCAGGAACGAGACCGTGGGTCCTGAGATTTCTGATGTACACAGATCTTGCACTGCGGTATATGGAATATATACGTGAGGTTGTATGGAATTTGAGCAGAGTTTAATGCCACTAGCCGCCCCCCCCAGATGTGTATAATGAAATTCGGGCCTTTGCATTGACAGGTGTATATGCAAATAGATGACGACAATTTTCGATAAATGGATAAGCCGGAATGCAATTATAGGGGAGAGTATATTGGAAACCAGCAACATGAGAAACCAACTACAGGGCAAGTACATATACCGCTTTGGCTGCGGAGCGATTCTGACCGGGATCGCCGCAGCCTTGTTTCTGGCGTCCTGGTACGACTTCGTCGAGGTGAACAACCAGACCGGGCACCTTCTGGGCCTTGGCAACCTTGCAATGTCCGTACTCTTGTACATCGCGGTGTTCTGCTTCGTGGGCCGGTGGCTTCACGCCTTCAAGATCGGCGTAGAGCGCAAGGCCAGCGTCATGGCCTCCCAGGTGCTGACACTCCTCGTTACAGATGTCATCGAGGTCTTCCTGTCCCTTGCCATCACCGGACAGTTCCGCTTCCTCCACGAATTCACATTGATCTACGCCGTGATGTTCCTCCTGCAGGCCGTGATCAACAGCTTTCTCGTCATTCCGATGATCAACTGCTACCGGCGGCTGTTCCCGCCGCTGACGGTCCTCGAGATCGTGGGCGACTATCCCGACCACCTTCTGGAGAAGCTCAACGGCGTCCCGTATAAATACCATGTGGCACAGGTCCTGCATTATAAGGAGACAGTGGAAAATATCCGCGCGGCCGTCCGGCACTGCGATGCGGTTCTGATCAACGACCTGCCGTCTGCGGATAAAAACCGGATGCTCAAGCTCTGCTTCGACATGGACAAGCGCGTGTACTTCGTCCCCAAGCTCTCGGACGTTATCGTCAAAAACTCAGAGGAATTGAACCTCTTTGATACGCCGCTCTTCCTGTCGCGGAACCGTGGCATCTCCGGGCTGCAGTACGGCATCAAGCGCGCGTTTGACGTGGTACTAAGCCTGCTGGCTCTGGTGGTGCTGAGTCCCATCTTCGCCGTGACAGCAGCAGCCATCAAGCTCGAGGACGGAGGAGCGGTGTTCTACCGTCAGG
>CAVBQH010000345.1:0-2342 GCA_963597485.1 Acutalibacteraceae bacterium | reverse complement strand
GCCTTGTATAGCTGTCGCTCTTGCGGAACTCGCTGATCTTCCCGTTCAGATAGGAAGCCACCTTCTGGATATACTCTTCACTCTCGAATCCGGAAATGGTATATACCTTTCCGTCAATAATTACCTCAGCATTTGTCTTGGCTGCCATAGCTTCCTCTTCCTCCCTGCCGACAAGGATATTCTACCCAAGTTTATACTTCACTCTCCGGGAATTCAAGTCCCAGGTGCTCATACGCCGCCTTTGTTGCCACGCGCCCCCGCGGCGTCCGGTTTAAAAGGCCGTTCTGCAAAAGGTAAGGCTCCACCACATCCTCAATGGTCCCTGCGTCCTCGCCGATGGCAGCAGCCAGCGTATCGAGTCCTGCCGGACCTCCGCCAAAGTTCTGGATCAGCGTCAGCAGAATCCTCCGGTCGCTGCGGTCGAGTCCCATGCGGTCCACATCCATCAGATCCAGAGCCGTTCTGGCCACCTCCTCGGTAATAACGCCGTCAAAGCGGACCTGGGCGTAGTCCCGCACGCGCTTCAGAATTCGGTTCGCCAGTCTTGGCGTTCCGCGCGAGCGCCTGGCCATCTCTGTAGCGCCTTTTTCCTCCACCGAAACGCCCAGCTTGGCAGCGGAATTGCAGATGATCTGCTCGAGCTCCGGTACCTGATAGAATTCCAGCCGCTGAATCATGCCGAACCGGTCCCGAAGCGGCGCGGACAAAAGTCCGGCTCTTGTCGTGGCCCCCACCAGTGTGAACTTCGGCAGGTCCAGACGAATCGATTTAGCCGCCGCTCCCTTTCCAATCATGATATCGATGGCAAAATCCTCCATCGCCGGATAGAGTACCTCCTCCACCTGCTTGTTCAGGCGGTGAATTTCATCCACAAAGAGAATATCTCCCGCCTTCAGGCCATTCAGGATCGCCGCCATCTCGCCCGGCTTTTCAATGGCAGGACCGCTCGTTATTTTGATATGAACCTCCATCTCATTGGCGAGAATCTGGGCGAGGGTCGTCTTGCCAAGGCCGGGAGGGCCGTAGAACAGAATGTGATCCAGCGGTTCACCGCGGAGCTTGGCCGCGGCGATGGCCACACTGACGCTGTCCTTGATCTTCGATTGTCCGATATAATCCTTCAGCTTCTGGGGGCGAAGCGTTCCCTCGATCTTCGCATCCTCCGGGGTGAAGCTGGTTTCAATCATTCGCTTTTCCACGCAGTTCCTATCCTCTGTCCTTCCCCATCGAGGTTTCCGATAGAAAATCAAGATGGGCGCTGAATAATTACAAGAATCGCAGCGCACCGGCGAGAATCGCCTGGGTGTCAGCCTCCTCCATGCCTTCCTGGGCCGAAGCCTGCCGCACCGCCTTAGTGGCCTCTGCTCTTGAGTATCCAAGGGCTTCAAGGGCCTGCGCCGCCTCGGAGGCAGCACCGCTCTGCAGAGCAGTGCCCCCCGGCTCTTCTGCACCGGCAGCTGCCGCAGACACCTGTTCCGGACTGGTGAGCTCGAGCTTATCATGGAGATCCAGAACCAGGCGCTCGGCCGTTTTTTTGCCGATGCCGGGAGCTCTTGCGATCGCCTTGGCATCTCCGGACAAGATGGCGAAGATCAGGTCCTCCGCGCTCATGGCAGACAGAAGAGAAAGTGCCCCCTTGGGGCCGATCCCGCTAACGGTGATCAGTTTTTTGAACAGGCGAAGCTCCTCGGTGTCGATAAATCCGAAGAGCGTCACATCGCCTTCTCTTCCGAAGCTCATATAGGTGTATATATGGGCGAGCTCCCCTTCGGACACGGCAGCCATCCGGCGGATGCCCTCCGCGCCCATCTTTACGTCAAAGCCGATGCCGTTGACGTCGAGAATCACGCCGTCTTCCCCGAAGGATTCTACGAGGCCTGTCAGTGATGCTATCATGGTTCCTCCATGCATTGATTATTTGCCGACTGTACGTTGCTTTTATACACCACGGGCGTGAGGCAGAGGATGGGTGGTGCTCATATTTTCCTCGCAGGGATCCTCTATGAATGTCACAGATTCACCAAACGCCCGATTCGCGCAAAACTCGTCCGTAGGTCTTCCTTGCGGAAGCCCCACGTCTTGGACTCAAACAGATTGCGCTCCTGTCGGGCTGGCGAATCTGTTTCATTCATGAGAATCCGGCTGCTCGTCAAAAAATCGCACCATCCCATTCCCACTGCCTCACGCCCTTACACAACATCTGCCACAACAAACAAGCAACTTTTTAACATAGAACAGTTCATAAAAACGCTTACAGCCGAATGATACGAGTTTAACACGAGAATGAAGATTATGGTATCATGTATCTGTTTGGCAGGTAGGCTAAACAATTACGATAACAT
>CAVBQH010000344.1:0-2349 GCA_963597485.1 Acutalibacteraceae bacterium | reverse complement strand
AGGATGACAACTTATGGTATATGATCGCTATGCATTTCCGGTTCCTCCGGAAAAACAGGTGCGCCTTATCACCGATACGGATGCAAAAAATGAGGCGGACGACCAGTTTGCCATTGTACAGGCTCTTTTGAGCCCGAAAATCGACAATGTTGGATTGATTGCGGCACATTTTGGCACGGATCGTGTTCCGGAGTCCATGCAGGCAAGCTACAGGGAACTGGAGACCATTCTGGATAAGATGCAGTTTTCGAAAACCGGAATGCTGTATCACGGGGCACCGCACGCAATGGAGGATCCGGCGAAGCCGGTAGCCAGCGAAGGTGCGGAGCTGATTGTGCGGGAAGCAATGAAGGAGGATTCGAGACGCCTTTTTGTGATTTTCCTGGGACCGCTTACGGATCTTGCCAGTGCGTATCTTCTGGAACCGCGCATCGCGGGACGTCTGAGCGCCATCTGGATCGGCGGGGGCGCTTACCCGGCCGGAGGCCCGGAATTTAATCTTGGAAATGATGTGAATGCAGCAAATGTGGTGTTCTCCAGTCCGATAGAGCTGTGGCAGGTGCCCAAGAATGTCTACGAAATGATGGCAGTTTCGCTGGCAGAGCTCCAGGTGCGCGTCCGTCCCTATGGCGAAATCGGCAGATACCTGTTCGAGCAGCTGGTGGCACACAGCCAGGAGGAGATTCCGCGCAAGAGCGATTTCCGGACGGGCGAGACCTGGGTGCTGGGAGACAGCCCTGCGGTGGGATTGATCCTGTACGAGCACCGGTTTGCCTATGATCTGGTGCCGGCGCCGCATATCACGGCAGGACGATTCTATGAGCCTGCCGCAGAGAATCGCCCCATCCGCGTATATCGATCCATCGACAGCCGTCTGATCCTGGAGGATCTGTATGCCAAGCTTCAGCTGTTCGCAGAATAGCTACAACAATTATAACATCAGCCCCGTCGAGATTAACCTCGGCGGGGCTGAACAACTTTTAGCAGGTCGAATTTACAATATTCCGCAGCTGTCTTGTGAGACGGTGCGTGCCGTAGTCCTTCTGATTGAGCATCAGCAGCATGGTCTGGCGGCATTCCGGATCATTTGAAAAATATACACCAAGCCAGCCATCCCATCCGTATTCTCCCTTGTGACCGATGGTCACAGCCTGCGCAGGATCTGTCATCACGCGGTTAAAATTAGCGTACGTATGGCCGGACAGTCCGCGCCAACGATCAAAGTATTCCTGCTGCTGATGGCTCAGCCTGCCTCCGGTCAGATAATGGACGGTTCCCGGGCGGAGAATCTGCCTGCCGTTTTCAGCGGTACCGCCATTGAGAAGCATGGATGCAAACCGCCGGTAATCATCCAGCGTGGAGAAAAGTCCTGCGCCGCCGGATTCAAACGCGTTCTCACCGCCGTCGTTACGAATGGCAAGGTGATTGCCGGTGTAGGGGATCAGCGGAGCACCCTCCTGATCGTTCTCATTTTGGTAGGCGACCACCAGACGGTCATGTTTATGCGCAGGCACCGAAAAGTCGGTATCCACCATTCCAAGAGGATCAAAAAGGCGCTCCTTCAGGTAGTCTCCGAAGCGTATGCCGGTGGCTTTTTCGATTACGGCGCCGGCAATATCTGCGGATACACTGTAATTCCAGCCTGTTCCAGGCTGGAAGAGCAGCGTGCATTCACCGATGCGTTCTGCGAATTCTGCGGTAGACATTCCATGGCCTGTTCCGAGCCGTTGGATGGCGTCCTGATAGACCGCGTCGGTCTCGCGCCCGGGTTGTGTGGTATTATCCGGATAAACCAGACCGGAGGTCATGTTCATCAGGTCCCGGATCAGCATAACGTGTTCGTCGTCTACCGGATGTACATCGCCGTCCTGTGTTACATAGCTTTGATGCCGGAAGGAGGGAAAATAGCGGTATACCGGATCCTGCAGATCGATATATCCGTCCTCCACCAGCGCCATCATTGCCGCTGCGGTCACTGGCTTCGACATGGAATAAAGCCGGTAGATGTTGCCTCTGGAAATTGGCTTTCCGGCGACCAGATCGGCATAGCCGCTCCCGGTATAGAATTGTTCGGTTCCGCCCTGCATGAGGCAGAAGCTGCAGCCTGCCAGCTCCCGGCGCTCGAGAGCACGGTCAATACACTTTTGAATGGTGTCCTTGATGTCTTCGTTCATTTTCAATCCCCTCTTTGCTGCCTTGTGAAAAGCTCTTCCATGTTATAGCACCATTTTGCACGTTTGTATCTATCTGCGTAGTACCTGCCAACTTCAATCGTGAATTTGCCTGCAAGCAGCGGGTTCACGTTGAAATGTGGCAGGTGCTGAAACCACCATGCCTGCTCGCGCAGGC
>CAVBQH010000343.1:0-2393 GCA_963597485.1 Acutalibacteraceae bacterium | reverse complement strand
AGCGCCTCTGGCCAGCCACATCGAGGTTTTCCGAAGGAAAATCGAGATGGGTGCTGAATAGTTACCAATCGTGAATATGCCTGCAAGCGGCGGGAGCGCGGCAGGTGCTGAACGGATATGCCAGAACATGGCAAAGGCCCTGGAAGTGCAGACTTCCGGGGCCTTTTTATATAGGAAAGCGCTGATTACAGTAAAGCGTTTCACTCACCGGATTTGCACTGCGAAGCAGAAGGTTCACGTTGAAATATGGCAGGTGCTAAACAGGTGTGATTTTGATAAAATGAACACACTGCAATCGGCATAGTAAAACGTACACCGCAGCACACAGCAGAGGGTTGAAATGACATTACAGGAATTTATAAGCAACAATTTTGCAGAGCTTGTCGGCTTGATTTATATCTGGCTCATCCTTACGAAGGAGAATTTCCTGGATGAGAAGGATATCCGCAAATTTATGGACATTTTCTACTGTGAGTGTGTGGAGCTTGTTGCATTCAACCTGGAAAAGGTAACAGGCTACTGGAGTGAACCGACGGTTTCCCGCATTCTCTTGTCTGCAGTCGGCTATGTACTCCGGGCGGCGCTGGTATACCTGTTCATACGGTGTATCTGGCCGCATGAGAACAGCAAAAAGGCGAAGGTGCTGCTCGCAGTTCCCATCTATTTCTGCACCCTCTGCGGTATTTCGCCGCTTTTTACCGATTTTGTCTATGGCTTCACTGCGGACAACCATTTTACCAGAGGGCCGCTTGGCTGGATCTTCATGGTTACGGTCATTGGATACGTGCTGCTCTTTGTCTACTATATCGTCCGGAAGAGAAATATTATTCAGAAAATTGACACGGTGATTCTGCTGCTGATTGCCTTTTTTATCATTGCATCGACGGTGATGTCGACCCTCTTTGACCTGGAATGGATGGGGCGGCTTTCAATTGTATATGGAATGATTTTCTGTCTTTTTGCCTTGGATGCCAACAAGCTGAAAAGGACAATCTATGTGCTGCAGGAGAATGAGGAGCTGAAGGCTGCCTTAGAGGAGCTGCGGGTAACCAAGCAGGAGGCAGAGCAGGCCAATCGGGCGAAAACAGATTTCCTTCTGCGTATGTCGCATGACATTCGCACTCCTATGAACGGCATTATGGGCATGCTGGAAATTGAGGACCGCTGTGCGGATGATGTGGAGCGTCTTGGTGAGTGCAGAGGAAAGATCAGAGATTCCTCGAAGATTCTGCTGGACCTTGTCAATGAGGTCCTGGACATGAGTAAGCTTGAATCCGGCGAAATCATCCTGGAGCACATCCCCTTTGATCTGGATGTGGAATCGAAGGAGGTTTACTATTCGGTCAAAAAACAGGCAGATGATCGGGACATCGAAATTGTTCAGGAGGACTGCGAGGTTATCCATAACCGGCTGATCGGAAGCCCGATTCACTTAAAGCGGCTGATGCTGAATATCATCGGAAACGCGGTTAAATACAACAAGGAGCATGGCAAGATATACATTACCTGTAAGGAAGTGGACAATGACGGGAAAACCATGCAGCTTAAGTTTACATGCCGTGACACCGGAATCGGCATGAGCCCGGAATTTCTGGAGCATGTGTTTGAACCCTTTACACAGGAAAATGCTTCTCCCCGCACACGCTGGGGCGGAACCGGTCTTGGTATGTCCATTGCCAAAAACCTTGCGGAGCGAATGGGCGGAACGATCTCGATTGAGAGCGTGCAGGACGTGGGGACGACCGTTGATGTGGTCATTCCGTTTGAAATCGATGCATCGCTTCCGGAGAAGTCGCAGACACAGGATGGTGCGGAGCACGATTCCATCCGGGATATGCATATCCTTCTTGCGGAGGACAACGAGCTGAATATGGAAATTGCGAAATACCTTCTGGAGGAAGAGGGAGCGAAGGTGACGCAGGCCTGGGACGGACAGGAGGCTGTGGATATATTTGCACAATCGGCGCCGGGGGAGTTCGATATCATTCTCATGGATGTCATGATGCCCGCACTGAATGGACACGAAGCCGCAAGAAAGATACGGGCAATGAACCGGTCGGATGCCGGATCCATTCCGATTGTCGCCATGACGGCCAATGCCTTCACCGAGGAAAAGCTTGCGTCCCTGGAGGCCGGCATGAATGATCACATCATTAAGCCCTTCCGCATTGAGCTGGTGGTTAAAACCGTCGCAGGCCTGGTGGCAGAGTACAGAAGAGGATGAAGCTTAGTCCTCCTTGCTGGAGATGGCACGAAGAAATGCCTGGGTGCGTTCCTGACGGGGATTTTGGAAGAATTCTCCGGAGGGTCCCTCCTCGGCAACCACTCCGCCGTCGATAAATATCGTTCGGGTGGAGATGTTCCGTGCAAAGCCCAGTTCATGGGTGACGACC
>CAVBQH010000342.1:0-2394 GCA_963597485.1 Acutalibacteraceae bacterium | reverse complement strand
TGAGGATTTTTGACCCGTGCAATCAGGAAAAAGGGCCAGTTAGTTAGGCCAGTTAGTTAAAAATCGATGCACCAGCCCGTCTCACTGAATCGGGCGGGCATAGAACTCCTCAAACGCCGTATAGCCCTGGGCCTCAAGCTGCTGCTTCTGGAACTTTTTGTTTTTGTTCATGCGGACCACTAAAACGGACTTGCCGGCTGCGCGCTCCTTCTGCGCCGCCTCGATGGCTTCCTTTAAGCGCTCACCCGGAAGGTTCTTCTCCAGAAGAAAGGCCACCTTCTCGCTCTTGCCCGGCACCTCAAAGCCCTGCTCCAGCAGAATCAGAATGATGCGCTCAAAGCCGATGGAGAAACCGCACGCCGGAACATCCTTTCCGGTGAACTTGCCCACCATCCCGTCGTACCGTCCGCCGCCGCCGGCGCTGATGCCCAGCTGCGGCATCGCAATTTCAAAAATCGTTCCCGTATAATAGCTCATGCCGCGGACAATCGTCGGGTCAAAGACCATACGGAACGAGGCCTGCTTGGTCGCCTCCACTGTCTGGATGGTCTCCCGAAGTGTCGGAATGACATCCTCCTCGATGGTGCCGGCCAGCTTCTCCTCCAGATATCCCAACGGGTCCTCCGCCGCGTTCAACCCTTCAAAAAGCGCCACATAGCTCTTCGCAGATTCCTCGGCAAAACCACTCTCTGTGAGCTCCTTGAGCACGCCGTCCAGACCGATCTTATCCATCTTGTCCAGCGTGATGAACACCTCATCAAAGCGCTCCTCCGGGAAGCCGCAGGCCTTCGCCATCGCCTTGAGAATCCGCCGCTCATTGATGCGGATCTGGAAATCCTTAAAACCAAGGCGCCCCAGCGTCGTTGTAGTAGCCAGAATCAGCTCAATCTCTGCAAGGTTTGTCGGCTCGCCGATGATGTCGATGTCGCACTGCATGAACTGGCGGTAGCGCCCCTTCTGCGGACGGTCTGCACGCCATACATTACCCATCTGCAACGCCTTGAACGGCATCGGCAGCTCATTCTCATGATTGGAAAAATACCGAACCAGCGGCACCGTCAGGTCGTAGCGAAGGCCGCCGTCGACCAGATCCGCCTCGCCCTTCGCTTCTTCCAGGCGAAGCTTCTCGCCGCGCTTTAAAATCTTGAAGATCAGCTTCTCATTGTCGCCGCCGGATTTAGATGTCAGATTCTCGATGTTCTCCACGCAGGGCGTCTCGATTCCCTGAAAGCCAAATTCAGCATAGGTTTTCTTAATCACAGAGATGCAGTAATCCCGGATCTCCATCTCAGCCGGCATTACATCCTTCATGCCGGTTACGGGTTTCTTCGTTAAAGGCATAGCACTCCCCCAGAAATAGTTCTGCGTTATCAGGCCGGTTCTCCGGCAAACGCTGTCTCAGTCAAAGATCACAACTAATTCAGCACCAATCGTGAATTTGATACTCGAAAATGCCCGATGGCATTTTCGAGTATCTTGTAGTGATTGTCGGCAAAGCCGACAATACACTCCGTGCGTCGGAGAAATCGCATATGCGAATTTCTCCTCGCATTCGCATATCCTCGATGCAGCTGGCAGGTGCTGAACAGATATCCACGATCATACTCTGATTTAGCAAAGGTTTCAACAGATACGCGGCAGTCCCTCTCCGTAGAGCGGTCCCACCACGCGGCGGCCGCCAAAGGCGGTTTGAATAAGAAGTACCGGACGTTCGCCTTCCTTCTCCTGCGGCTGCGTCACCCTGCCGATGATCGCGGCATGCTCGCCGTAGCGGCTGTTTTTCATTGCAGCCAGTGCCTTCTCTGCGTCCGTTTCCGGAACAATGCAGAGCATTTTCCCTTCATTTCCCATATACAACGGATCCAGCCCCAGAATTCCCGCAAAGCCCTTCACCTCTTCACTAACCGGTAGGCAATCCTCCCGGAGCGTGATGATCTTCCCGGCGCCTTGTGCGAATTCATTCAGGACCGTAGCAAGACCGCCTCTTGTCACATCCCGCATCTCATGGACCTCGGCGCCGGAATCCAGAATCGCCTGCACCATTTCACCCAGCGGTGCATTATCGCTTTGAATGCGGTTTTCCAGTCCCATCCGCCTGCCAAGGATTGCCGCATGATGATCGCCCAGATTGCCCGACAAAAGCACGACGTCCCCCTCCCGGATGCACTGGGGGGAGAGTTTATTTTGCCCCGGCATTAAAAATCCAACACCGGCGGTATTGATGATCAGTCCGCCGTCCGGCCCGGAATGGTTCTCCACAACCTTGGTATCACCGGCAGCCACCAGGACGCCGGCCTCCCGCGCCGTATCAGCCATAGAACGCACGATCCGGCGCAGCGTCTCGACGGGAAGCCCCTCCTCCAGGATAAATCCGCAGGTCAGGTAGGCCGGTCT
>CAVBQH010000341.1:0-2418 GCA_963597485.1 Acutalibacteraceae bacterium | reverse complement strand
ACGTAAGAGTGCCTTCAGAGCGATGCTCCCAACGGTTTTCTCTATACCGACATTATAGCAGAGTAAAATAACTATTTCAAGGAATAATTTACAAGGCACCTCCCACCTCCCAAGGGAAGTGGGAGGTGCCTATGACAAACGAAAGGATTTTATTTATGAAGGCTTTTTCCCGCTTCTTTTTCTCTTTTTTCCTGTGTCTTTGTCTTCTTTTGCCCTTCTGCGCTCCGGTCTATGCCGCAAGCAAGGCAGAGATCGACACGATGTTAGCTCATCTGCCGGAAGAATGGCCTGAATCACCTAACATCACAAGCGAGGCCGCAATCCTTGTTGACATCGACACGGACACCATTCTCTATGCGAAAAACGCGACAAGTTCCATGTACCCGGCCAGCACGACAAAGCTTATGACTGCTTACCTTACGCTTGCAAATACCTCCCTCGATGATATCGTCACGTTCTCGAAGAACTCTATTTACAGCCTTCCGAGCGGCAGCAGCCACATTGGAATGCACATCGGAGAGTCGCTCAGTGTCCGGGACTGTCTATACGGTCTTTTGCTGCCCTCGGCAAATGAGGTGGCAACTGCACTGGCTGAACATGTCAGCGGCTCTGTATCCGCTTTTGTAGAACTTATGAACAGCACCGCCGCGGAACTCGGCTGCGTCAACACAAACTTTGCCAACGCAAACGGTCTTCAGGATCCCAATCACATGACCTGTGCCTACGATCTGTACCGTATCATGCAAGGCTGTCTTCAGTACTCCGATTTTATTTCGATCTCTTCCACGCCTGCCTATTACCGAACAGCAGACGATGTGCTTGACCGTGATATCCCAATGGGAACAACAAATAAGCTGATCAAAAAGGATTCCGAGTATTACACATCCTTTGTTGTCTGCGGAAAGACAGGATGGACCCAGGAAGCCGGGCGCTGCCTCGTCACATATGCCTCCAAGGATGGACGCAACTTAATCTGCGTTACGATGAATGCGGAAGATCCAAACCAGTATAAGGATACCATTCAGCTGTTCAATTATGGCTTTGACCATTTCAGCGTTGCAAAGGCAGCTGAACAGGATCAGTCCTACAGCACACAAGCATTGCGTTCAAACAGTCCGTTGGGACTTTCCGAACAGAATTCCTCTTTTCTGACACTCGACAGCGCATCGCGCGTCACCGTTCCGGACACCGTTTCTCTTAACGATCTGACGCGCCGTCCCCTCACAAACGATGACAAAACACAGATGCTCTCCTATGAGCTTCACGGCTATCCACTCGGAACAGCCCGTATCATCAATCAGGCAGCGGAAGACACCAGCGATCTGTACGTCACTTCTGTTGACACTCTGCAAAATGCCATCCACACCACGCCGCTTCATGAAATCAAGCTGTGGCTCGTCATCTGTATACTTGTTGTCGTCATCCTGATTCTTCTGCTTACGTTCTTTTTGCTTCGCTACAACCGGGCACAGAAGAATAAAAACAATCATCCGGCACCTCCAAACCACCAATATCGGATGCAATAAGTCCGGTTTATAGAGCATGACCTGCCTCCCCGTGAACGGCAAAAAGTGCTGCACACCATTACTCGGTGCGCAGCATTTTTTCTGCCGCCTTCTCAATGCGGCGTTTTTTAATTAACTCCGATCTTGCCTTGATTTTTCTGACACCTTCTGCATCCGTGAGTTTCATCGTCTTGATTAGAAAGACTTGCCCATCGCAGTGCTTCACACGGATTTTTCCCTTAATCCATCCATGCCTCGGACAATATGCCAGCCCAAAATACTTTTTATTGTTATCCGAAAACCAGTTCATTTTTCTGGTGACATTTCGACCGCACTTATAGCATACCATAGAGTTTACATTTCGCACCTCCATAGCCTCCTCGCGGCTTGGATATAGCTTTGATACAAACTTTGAATAATGATCGAAGACCAGATAGATCTCCTCCTCTGCGCTATGCGGCGGCCTGAAATAATCCACCGATACCATGCTCTGCCAGCTTTGTCTTTTCAACCGTTTCAAAATGCAGCCCGTGTAGGCAGCGTCATACATTGCCCGATGAAACGGCCATTTTTTTTGCATGGCAAACGTCTCAATGACATTCTCGAGCGATGCGCGCGCATGCCCATCCAGACATTGCAGACTGTATAGCTTTTGCACATCATAGAAAAAAAGCGGAGAGGAGAACGGATTCTCCAGACCAAAATAGGCGATGTTTCGCTGCAATTCAGTCAGATCCATGTCCCCCCATGTAAAAAATACAGGATCTTTGCCGCACCACTTCCAGAAGTGCTCCATCGCGTCAGGAAATGGTATACCCTCAGCCTTTAGCTGTTCCATGCTGATGCCGACCACTTCTCTCACGCGGTAAAACAGTTCCTTATACACGCACGGTCGGATCAGACAGCTAAAGCT
>CAVBQH010000340.1:0-2422 GCA_963597485.1 Acutalibacteraceae bacterium | reverse complement strand
AGAAAGAAGCCTTCGCCAGGCAGCCATCTGGGACGAGCTTAAGGACCGTCTGCACAAGAGTGCTCTGGGACTTTCCGGCGGCCAGCAGCAAAGACTCTGCATCGCCAGAACCCTGGCGGTGGAGCCGGAGGTCATTTTGATGGATGAGCCCACCTCTGCGCTGGATCCGATTTCGACATCCAAGATTGAAGACCTTGCCATCGAGCTCAAGCGCAATTACACCATCGTCATTGTTACACACAACATGCAGCAGGCGAGCCGCATTTCGGACAACACGGCCTTTTTCCTTCTGGGCGAGCTGATCGAGT
Source organism: Acutalibacteraceae bacterium (assembly GCA_963597485.1). GTDB lineage: Bacteria > Bacillota > Clostridia > Lachnospirales > Lachnospiraceae > CAG-791. The sequence goes on along the minus strand of CAVBQH010000340.1, from coordinate 2,114 downwards.
ATAACAAGACGCAAAAGCTCTTCTCCATTCCTTCGGATAAGAGAACAGAGGATTACATTACAGGACGCTTTGGCTGAGCCGGGAGGGTACTACATTGAGAAATCGTTTTGATGCACAGCTGCAGCAGCTGAACAAAATGCTGATCCATATGGGGGATCTGTGCGGGATTGCCATTGAGAATGCGACAAAAGCACTGCAGGATGGTAATATAGACATGGCCGGTGATGTCATGGCGGCGGATGCGGAGATTGACCAGGCGGAGCGGGAGATTGAGCGTTTGTGCCTGACGCTTCTTCTGCAGCAGCAGCCGGTGGCAAGAGATTTGCGGCAGATATCTGCGGCGCTGAAGATGATTACTGATATGGAGCGTATCGGTGACCAGGCCTCCGATATTGCGGAGATTGTGGTCAGCGCGAAGATGGCAGAGGCCACTGATTTTCCGAAGATTGTGGAGATGAGCGTAGAGGTTACGCACATGGTGGAGAACAGCATCAAGGCCTTCGTGGACAAAAACCTGGAATTGGCAGGGCATGTAGAGGCCAGCGACGACGTGGTGGACATGATGTTTGATTCGGTGAAGTCGCAGCTGATCGACTACATCGGAGAGAACCAGGGGCAGGCAGCACATAAGGCCATTGACCTGATTATGATTGCCAAGTACCTCGAACGAATCGGTGACCACGCCACCAATATTGCGGAGTGGGTTACCTTCTCCATCACCGGTGTACATGAGGCAAAGTTCGACACCAAGCCTCCATTTGAGCTGGATAAGGCATAATCTGAGGATGCACTGATGAAAGCGCTTCGCACGCAGGAGGCGGCTGATGGAATGCTGATTTGATCAGTATTTCTCTGAATCCTGGCGGTGAGTATAAGGGACAGAGGCAAATGATCTATTGCGTAGAGGATGATGAGAACATCCGCGATCTGATTGTATATACACTGGAGAACACGGGCTTTCAGGCCAAGGGATTTGGCGACGGCCAGAGCTTTCGGGAGGCGCTTCGCATGGAACGTCCGGAGCTGGTGCTGATGGATGTTATGTTGCCGGGAGAGGACGGAATTGCACTGCTGAAGGGCATCCGCGGCGGAAATGAGACCTCTCGGATACCGGTGATTATGGTGACGGCCAAGGGCGCAGAGTTTGATAAGGTAAAGGCACTGGATCTGGGGGCAGATGACTATGTGACAAAGCCCTTTGGAATGATGGAGCTGGTCAGCCGGATTAAGGCTGTGCTGCGCCGGAGCGGTGCAGGAGCCGGAGAAGAGAACATTCTGGCGCTGGGCGAGATTGCCATGGATACCAAGAGGCATCAGGTGAGTGTGGCGGGGGAGCCGGTGGCACTGACTTTGAAGGAATATGAACTCCTGAAAAAGCTCCTGATGAATTCGGAGGTGGTCCTGACAAGGGATCAGCTGCTCGAGGATGTCTGGGGGTATGATTTTGATGGGGAGACACGCACAGTGGACGTACATGTGCGGACCTTGCGTCAGAAGCTTGGCACGGCCGGCGAGCGAATTGAGACTGTAAGGGGAGTGGGATATCGCATTCGGACATGACGGCACTTCTTCATAAGGGACACAGATAAGGTGCTTCCATTGCTGAATAGTTATGTTGAATTCAGTAGGGAAGCGTTTTATCGGTGTCGCCGGAAGGAAACGCACCGGAAGGATGAATTCATGAGAAAGAAAATTCAGCAAAGCATGTTCATGGTGGTAGGTGTAACGCTGGCAATTGCGTACACCATCACCATTTTTTTCGTTTACAGCCGAATCCGTTCTCTGGCGCAGGAGAGCATTCAGAGAGTGGCGGAATACACGGCGGCAGCTGTGAATATCTCCGGAGAAATGTATCTGCAGCAGCTGGATGATGTGGAACAGAATACGCGTATTACACTGATTGGATCAGACGGTACCGTTCTTTATGACAGCGTGCAGGATGAATATACGCTGGAGAATCATAAGGATCGACCGGAGGTGAAGGATGCCCTTACCAAGGGCATGGGGCAGGATGTTCGTCATTCGGATACGGTGGGGCAGGACATGTTTTACTGTGCGATATGTCTGAACGATGGGAATGTGCTGCGCGTGTCCATGGCGGTACGCAGTACAAC
>CAVBQH010000339.1:0-2423 GCA_963597485.1 Acutalibacteraceae bacterium | reverse complement strand
TTAAAGAACATCGTGTAGGTTACCGGCTCCTCGGAGTAGAACTGAGAGCCATAGGTGTAGCCATCTGCCTGGTATACACCGTTCTCGTCTGCAACCGCCTCTTCAACGGTCTCTGCAGAAGACTCTGCTGCTGCATCGGTAGAAGCTGCAGAATCAGAAGATGACGAGCTGCTTCCGCAGCCAGCCAGCATGGATGCAGCCATGGTAGCCGCAAGCACTGCACTAATGAGTTTCTTTTTCATGTTTCCTCCTTTGTTCATGAAACTCAGGGACCACAACTCATTATTATGATCCCCCCTATATATAAAAGCCTCCCCTAAGAAGCCTTCATATCGTTCCAGCCAAACCAAATCCGGTGCATTTTCTCGTACCGGTCTTTGTCCCCATGATCTCCATCAGCCCTTTACGCCGCCCAGCATCATGCCGGCCACGAAATACTTCTGGATAAAAGGATATACACAGATGATCGGTGCTGCTGTCAGTACCATTGCGCAGGACTTGATGTTCGCTGCAATGGTCATGGCCTCTCCGGCATCCTCTGCAGAGCCGCTGGAGGTCGAGATCAGTGTGCGCAGGTAATAGGCCACCGGCCACTTGCTCTGGGTGTCCAGATACAGGAACGCATCAAACCAGTCATTCCAGTACTGAACCAGGTAAAACAGTGTCATTGTTGCCAGAATCGGCTTCGACATCGGCAGTGCCACATGGATGAAGGCGCCAAACCGAGACAGTCCGTCGATCTCACCGGCCTCCTCCAGTTCCTTCGGAACCGATTCAAAGAAGGAACGCATGAGGATAACATAATAAGTAGAAACGACACCCGGCAGGATGAAGGAAGCGATTGTGTCCTTCAGTCCAAGAGTTACCATCAGGATGTAGTTCGGGATCATGCCGCCGGCAAAATACATTGTGAAAATGATAAACGGTCCGACAAACTTATTCCCCCGAAGCTCCGGCTTGGAAAGCGGATAAGCCAGAAGGCTCGACAGAACCAGTGCCGAGATGGTACCGATCACGGCATAAACCAATGTGTTCGCATAGTCCGGAAGGAATACGCCGCTCTTAAGTACGTACGCATAGGTATCAATGCTAAAGCCAACCGGAATGATTCCGACCTCACCTGCAACAATTGCCTCCGTAGAGGAGAAGGACTGCGCAATCAGATAGAGGAACGGATACAGCATGGCAATGCAGACAATGCCGACCAGGATATCATTAAAAATCATGAAGGCGCGATAGCTGCCCGACACGATCATGCGGGAGCCTTCCGGCGCATCTTTAATCTTAGCCATTTTCTAACTCTCCTTTCCTTCTGAATTAGTACAGTCCACTGCCGGTAGCCTTCTTTGAGAAGACATTGGCTGCCGTCAAAAGGACGATATTGATCAATCCCTGGAACAGGCCAACGGCTGTTGCATAGCTGTAGTTACCGGATCCAAGACCCATACGATATACATAGGTAGCAATGATATCTGCTGTCTCGTAGGTTGTCGGCTGGTACAGAAGGAAGACCTTCTCAAAAGCAGCTGAACCGCACAGAGATCCGATGTTCAGGATCAGGAGTGTCATGATCGTCGGCAGGATTCCGGGAATGGTTACATGCCAGATCTGCTGGAAGCGGTTTGCTCCGTCAAGGCTTGCTGCCTCATAAAGCTCCGGATTAATTCCGGACATTGCTGCCAGGTACAGGATGGTGCCCCAGCCAAGGCCCTGCCATACACCGGATACAACGAAGATTGTCGTGAACCACTCCGGCAGAGAGATGAACTGGATTGCCTCGCCGCCCAGCGAAATGATCAGATGGTTGATCGGGCCGCTGGTGGAAAGAAGCTCGCGGATCATGCCGGCCACAATGACCATGGAAATGAAGTGCGGCAGATAGGAAATGGTCTGCACCAGCTTCTTATAATGTACGTTCTTAATCTCGTTCAGCAGGATTGCGAAGATAATGGTGATCGGGAAGCTGACAACCAGGTACTTGATATTCAGTGCCAGGGTGTTCCGGAATGCTCTCCAGAAGTTCGTATCCTTTATGAACTGATTGAAATACTTCAGACCGCTCCACTCATCGCCGAAGATACTGCTGCCGGCGCGGTAACGACGGAACGCAATGATATTGCCGACCATCGGAACGTACCGGAAAATCACATAGTACAGAACCGGAATCAGCATCATGACATACAGCTGCCAGTACTTTTTAAGGTGTCTGCCAAAACTTTCCTGACATACATCCTTGCTGGCTTTGGTTTTGTTCTTTCCTGCCATCAGATTCTCCCTCCTAATGGATGTTTTGTGCATTCTCCCGAGGTTTGCCCCTCAGGATATATCTACTTTAACATGCAAATCTTGCTGAATCCATCCACCTTTTGCGTTGTTTTTTTCATTTTTTGCGTGCCCATTGTCTATTTTGTACATTTATAGAC
>CAVBQH010000338.1:0-2444 GCA_963597485.1 Acutalibacteraceae bacterium | reverse complement strand
TTACATAGCGGTTCATACGGTCGTTCCAGAGATCATATTCAGCACAGGCCGTTGCCTCCGGCCGCTGCTTAAAGATCATCAGCTGCTCCGAAAACGGATACTTATAAAGCCTTGCCGCCGTGGTCAGGAATGCTGTCCACTGCTCCCGACTTCCGGTTACCTGGGCGGCAGCCTCTTCTGCCATCTTGGCATAATAGGCAGTTTTCGTCATCATAGCTTGTCCTCCTCTCTTTTACTCATCCGGATACAAATCCAGTGCCTCAAACTCTGCATCCGTCATCTGGGACAACTTTTCCAACAGTGAAGCCGTCCATTTCCGCAGATTTCGGTCTCGTCCGGTCAGACTTTTCTGCATCGTTTCCAGTTCTTCTATCAGTCCCTGCCTGGTACCCGGACTGTAGATCATCATGAGCATCCACTCATCATCCGTAAAAATCATTTACAACTCCTTCTCTTCGCAGCATTTGCGAGGCGGGGCCGGCGGCAATGCATCTTGCTTTTCCTTCAGCTGTTCCAGCACGGATTGCTTTTCTGCCGGCTCTTCCTTCTTCCCATTATTCACGATACCGTCCAGCATTCCGTAATCATCCTCCATCGCCATCTCCGCATTCTTCAGATAATTCTCCGGCTTCAGAAATCCCGGCAATTCCTTAAAGCCAACGGAATCCACGTAATGACAGCTTACCGCACCATTCTCGCGCAAAGCCACGATGTCAGAAACAGAAAGACTATGACCGGTAAAATCCTCGGGTCGGGATACATTGAATTTCTCATACAGCTCCTCCAGCATGATGCTCAGATCCTTGTAAGGACGAAGCGGTGCCGTGTAGACCACCTCATAGTGGTCAATGTTCGGCTCCAGCCCCATCCTTTCCAACTCCCGCATCGAAGAAAATCGTTCCAAAGCAGTCTCGTCGATGTGCCGAAGCTGCAAGATAGCGTACTGATCGGTGGCACTCTCCAGAAATGCCTGCATCTTTTCGTTCGGATCCTGCCTCCCGTGAACCTCATCCCATTTTTCAATTCTTGCCATGTTCTCTATCTCCCTTCTCCATAAAAGGCAGGCCGTTTTCCCTGGCTGCCTGTCTCTGCTGTTCCCGGCGGCTCTCACTGTACAGCGGACGAATTCCGATACACCGTTTCGGAATGGTATAGGTGACGGAGCCATACGCCTCCTGCTGTAAAATAAAATGCTCCGGAGACTGTTTCTGCAGTTCCCGGAGTTTTCGGATCAATCGGCTGTCGTGGGTGTAAATGCTGGCGGTCTCCAGCTCGTTATCGAAATTGATTACGGTTTCCTGCTCCGTCTTCGTGAACTTGTACTTCATCGCTCCGCCTCCTTCACCCTGGCAGCTTTCACCGGCGTATCCGTTCTGGAAGACAAATCCGAGAGTTTACCCAGCACAGATTCCCGTCTGCTGACTTCTGCATCCTCTGCTCGATCACAAAGTTCATCATAGTCAATCCGCGTCATGGTGCGGCCACCGAACCCATAATCCGAAAGAATCTGGTCTCTGGCTGCATTCATGCTGATTTCCGGGTTGTCGATCTGTCCACCGTCAATTTCCGTGAAGTCCTTATGATATAAGGTATAGTCGTAACCGTCCTCACAGGTCTGAATGGCAAGAAAGCCCTTGCTTCCCAAATCCCATGCGCTGCATTCTTCCGTAATCAGCGGCTCCGGACGGCATGTACCGCCGCCGCGTTCCAACATTTCAGCCAGCTGACAGATGTGCAGAACATCATACCCAAGGCGAAGATGATATTCGTCCATATATTCACAGCGGGCCGAAAACTTCCGATTCGGATACTCGATCTCCACCGCACAGCCATCTGGAATTTTGAACCGATCCTCGTAGCTGCTGGTGATAAATCGAATATTTTTAGCATTTTCCAGCTCAGGATCAGCTTTTTTCATCTGCCAAAGAATCTTTCTGCCACCGCGCACCTGCTCCAGCATCTCCGGAGCTACCGGCGCAACAGCAAGCCCAGAAAGTTGGGGAATCTTCTGAAGTGCCGCCATCCTCGCACTTTCTTCCAGCGTAGAACATGGCTGTTTATCCAACACATCCCAGCCAATGTGCCCCTCAGCAATCTGCACCTTGCTGTCCATATCAAAGCAATGGAAATCCACGCCGTCCTGCTTTTCCTGCAAGGAAAGCAGCGCATCATTATCCACCAGATAAGCTGCATTCATCATTTTCATGCTCATTTTTCACCTCCAAAATCCAGCTTAAAGCTTGCTGTTCCGTCCGCGCTGGTTTCCAGACAAAGCGTGGTGTCATAGTAGCGTCCCGATTTCTGGGAATAGCAATGGGTGAGACGCACCTTTCCCTTATTCACGAGTTTCCCGGCCAGATCTTCCGTCATCTGTTTTCCCAGCTTCTGCAGGAATCGATTCTCCTTCCAGAGGGCAAACCTGCAGCCCTTATCACTGCAAAACC
>CAVBQH010000337.1:0-2447 GCA_963597485.1 Acutalibacteraceae bacterium | reverse complement strand
GAATTGATGGCTGCTCCGAATGGACCGTGTTTTTCAGAATTGTTGCTCCGATTCTCCTGCCGGCGTATGCGTCCCTTGGTATTATGAATTTTGTAAATGTCTGGAATGACTTTATGCAGCCGATGATGATCCTAAAGAGCCCGAAGCTGCAGACACTGCCTTTGATGCTGCGGTCGATGGTGAGTGACAGAGGAACCGATTACGGCGCAATGATGCTGGCAAGTACCTGTGCGGTGTTGCCGCTGCTGGTAGCCTTCCTGTGTGCGTCCAAATACTTTATGTCAGGACTGACGGCTGGAGCGGTAAAGGAGTAGAGAAAAGAAATAAAAGAAAGGGGGAACAGGTGATGAGCTACCTGTTGAATGGCGATCGTATCATCATGGGAACGGATTACTATCCGGAGCATTGGGATAGCAGCATGTGGGCCTCAGATCTTGACCGGATGCTGGAAACCGGAATTGAGGTAATCCGTATTGCGGAGTTTTCCTGGAATAAGTTCGAGCCCAAGGAAGGGGAATATACATGGGAGTTTTTTGATACCTTCCTTGATCTTTGTACAGAGAAGGGAATGAAGGTGATTTTCTGCACGCCTACGGCAACGCCGCCGGCCTGGATGACGGATAAATATCCGGAGGTTCTGAATGCGAGACAGGACGGCGTGCTTTACCGGCACGGAGCCAGAAGGCATTACAATTACAACTCTCACATCTATCAGCGGTTCACGAGAAATCTGGTGGAACGGTTGGGGGAGCATTATGCAGGGCACCCGGCGATCATTGGCTGGCAGCTGGATAATGAAATCAACTGCGAGATGAATGAATTCTATTCAGAAAGCGACACGCTTGCTTTTCGCGAGTTTTTGAAAGCCAAATACGGAACCATTGAGAATTTGAATGCAGCCTGGGGTACTGCCTTCTGGAACCAGACATACACGGCCTGGGGAGAGGTGTATGTACCGCGGACAACCTTGAGCAACAATACCAACCCGCATGAGGTCCTGGATTACAAGCGCTTTGTTTCGGACAGCGCATGCCGCTGGGCCAAGCTCCAGAGCGATATTCTGCGCAAATATTTGAAGCCGGGAGATTTTATCACGACAAACGGCCTTTTCGGTGACCTGGACAACCATCGCATGACCGAAGAGAGTCTGGACTTCATGACCTATGATTCATATCCGAATATGGCATATGGACTGAACTCGCATTTCATTGAAAAAAATGATCTGAAGGACCGTATGTGGAGCATGAACCTGGACGAGGTTCGGTCTTTGCGGGGTATCTATGGAATCATGGAGCAGCAGTCCGGAGCAAATGGATGGAACACAGCAATGGAAGCGCCGACACCAAGACCAGGACAGATTACGCTGTGGACCATGCAGAGTGTTGCGCATGGCGCGGATTATATCAGCTATTTTCGCTGGAGAACCTGCACAATGGGCACGGAGATCTACTGGCATGGGATTCTGGATTACAGCAGCCGGGAAAACCGTCGGATTCGGGAAATCACGGATATACACGAGAAATTCAACCAGATTTCAGAACTGGCAGGATCGCAATATGAGGCGAAGGTCGGCATTCTGGAGACATACGACAATAAGTTTGATGCGGAATTGGACGTATGGCATGGCGCAGTGGAAAATGCGAGCAGAATGGGCTTGTATACAGCCTCCCAGATGACGCATACGCCGGTGGACTTTGTGTATCTGCGTGAGAATACAACGGCGGAGGAGCTGGTAAAATATTCTGTGCTGTTCTACCCGCATGCAGTAATTCTGGATAATAAGCAGATAGAAGTGCTTAAGAAGTATGTTGAGCAGGGAGGAACGCTGGTGTTCGGCTGCCGTGCAGGGCTTAAAAATGCCAACGGGCGAATTGTTCAGGAGGAGCTACCAGGGCTCGCAGCCGAGCTGGCCGGAACAGAGGTTGCAGAGTTTACACTGGTTGCCGGAGAAGAAGCGCCGATCTATGTGGACTGGGAGGGCGATCAGTTGGAGGCGGCCGTCTTTAATGACGAGCTGGCACCGTATGCCGGAACGAAAATACTGGGAACCTATTCCAATAGCTATTATCAGGGAGTTCCTGCATTGACGGAACACACCGTTGGAAAGGGGCGCGTTTTGTATTTCGGCGGAGCCTTCACAAGAGATACTGCGGAAACCTTTTTCCGTAAGCTGAATGTGATAGCACCGTATGCGGATCAGCTGGAGCTCCCGGAGGAATGCGAGCTGTCCGTGCGGGTAAAAGATAACGTACGGTATATGTTTATCCTGAATTACAGCAAGGAAGGAAAGACAATCCAGATCAAGAAGCCGGTGGAAAACCTGTATACAGGAGAGGTGCTGCAAGGCGAAAAGGTGCTTGCGGGATATGAAACGTTGGTTGTGAAGGCATAGCTAGTACATCGATTTTTAAATAACTGGCCTAACTAACTGGCCCTTTTTCCTGATT
>CAVBQH010000336.1:0-2449 GCA_963597485.1 Acutalibacteraceae bacterium | reverse complement strand
GTATGCTGGCGATGCATATGCCGGGACACAAGCGGCGGTTGATTCCGGTTCCGGGACTGCCTTATCAATGGGACATCACAGAGGTATACGGAATGGATGACCTCCATCACGCGGAAGGCATTCTGCAGGAGGCGATGGACCGGACCGCACGGCTGGTGGGCAGCAGACGAACCTGGTACCTTGTCAACGGGAGTACCTGCGGGAATCTTGCTGCTATTTATGCAGCCGTGCCGAGGGGCGGCGAGATCATCGTCGCCAGGAACTGCCATAAATCCGTATATCATGCTGCGGAGATTCTGGGATTGTCGGTTCATTTCCTGGAGCCGGAGCGGATAGACGCCTTCGATATCTGGGGAGCTGTGCGGGCAGAGGATGTTGAGCGACTGCTGGAGCATTATCCGGATTCGGCGGCGGTCGTTGTGACAAGCCCCACCTATGAAGGTGTTGTGTCTGATATAAAGGCCATTGCAGAAGCTGTGCATCGGGCCGGACGGGTTCTGATCGTGGACGAGGCGCACGGAGCACACCTGGGACTGGAGAGAAGTGCGCTTTTACAGAAGTCCTGTGAGGGGGGGACACCTTGCTCCCCATTTTTTCCGGACAGTGCAGTGCATCTGGGCGCGGACGCGGTGATACAAAGTACGCACAAAACGCTGCCTTCGCTGACGCAGACAGCCCTTCTGCACTGCTGCTCAGAGCGGATATCGGAGCAGGCGCTGGAGCATGGGCTGGATATTTTTGAATCCAGCTCCCCGTCGTATCTGCTGATGGCATCGCTGGATGGCTGCACCGGACTTTTGATGGATCAGGGAGCGAGCCTGTTCTCGACCTGGGAGGAGGAAATCCAAAAGACGCTTTCCGTGGCGGAGAACTGGACGCAGCTGCAGATTCTGGAACTGCAGGAGGATGAGAATCCTCTCTTGGACCGCAGCAAGCTGGTGATCCGCGCGGCCGGAAAACGGCGAACGGGGGAGGAGCTTGGTGCGTTTCTGCGGGAAAAGGGGAAGATTGAACCGGAAATGTGCTGCGGCTCCAATGTGCTGCTCATGACGTCCATGGCAGACAGCAAAGAGGACTGGGAGCGGCTGCGAAGGGTTCTTGGCTGGTTGAATGACGAGCTGGTATCTCAAGTGAGTACAGAAGGCGGCGGAGTGCATGCGGTGCCAGGGGGTGCGCCCTGTTCGCCTTGGGCTGAGTCTTGTGCGAAAGCAGCAGAGAGAGAAGCTTTCTGCGCAAGGGAGGCAGGAGAATCTTCTGTCGCGCGGGAAAAGGAAACGGGGCTGGGAAACTCAGCCGCTACAGATCTGCAGGTTGTTATGAATCCGGATCAGGTCCGGAATGCTGTCAGGACAAGCGGAACAGATACCGTATTTCTGCGGGAGGCCAAGGGGAGAATCTCTGCAGAATATGTGATGGCTTATCCGCCGGGAATTCCGATTCTGATTCCGGGGCAGATCATTACGCAGGGGATAATTGCTGAGCTGCTCGAGCTGCATAGATTCGGTACATGGCTGTATTTTTCCGCGACGCAGGGCGGAGACAGTGAAGATGCGCTACAGATCTGCGCCTTACGAGGTTGTGTCAGCTGAATACATTTGCAATGCATATATAATATGACACAAGGGCCTCCGGGGCCAAAACATGAGTAAGCAGCCATTTTTCATAGAAAAATGAGCAGAGTACGAATGTTTTGAGGATTGCGAGAACGCAATGCGCGCAGCAATTCTCAAAACACGAATGAGAAAGGAAGAAATATGGCAAAAGAAAATATGACTCTCAGAATGGAACCAGAGCTGAAAGCGCAAGCAGCCGCGCTGTTTAAGTCCCTGGGAATGGATCTAAGTACAGCAACCGGCGTTTTCTATCGTCAGGCAATCAGATGTCACGGACTTCCCTTTGAAGTGAAGACAGAGGAACCAAATGCTACAACCTATGCGGCGATGGAAGCGGCAGAGAAGGATGAAGATATATGTGGACCATATGACAGTGTGGATGCACTGATGGAGGCCCTTAATGCTTAAGCCTGAATTCACAACCCAGTTCAAGCGCGATTATAAGCTTGCGATTAAGCGGGGCTGTGACCCGGAAAAGCTGCGAGAAGTTATCTCACTGCTAAGCAATGAGGTGACTTTACCGGAGGCATATCGGGACCATGCCCTTGTTAATTCCAGAAACTATAAGGATATGCGGGAATATCACATTGAGCCGGACTGGCTGCTCGTCTACAAGGTTGTTCGGGAAACATTGATACTGAAGCTAATCAGAACAGGCTCTCACAGCGATTTGTTCTAAGGAAATGCTGGTTTAAGCACCGTTTTCCTGGAATAATGACAACCGTCGATTTTACTCTGTAAAAACGCCAGTTGGGTGGAATGTGGGAAAGATGGGAAACTTGGTGAGGGGGAACACCGATGATACGAGCGCTGATCGTAGAGGATGAGGCCACCAT
>CAVBQH010000335.1:0-2474 GCA_963597485.1 Acutalibacteraceae bacterium | reverse complement strand
CAGGGCAATAGCAGATACAAGCCATGCAATGCGTACAATCGTTTCCCCACACCGGTTTGCCGCCTTTGAGTTCAATATTGTTCATTGGACATCGTCTGGCGCACTCACCGCAGCCAATGCATGCTATACTTGTCTGAAATGCACTTGCTTTGACAAAGACCGGATAAAAGACAGGATTCACCACAGCACTCATCACGCGGTCATAAAAATTGTTTCTTGGCGCAGAAAAGCATTGTCCTTCCTTTACGCGCTTGATTGCTTCCGTAATATCCGGCTCTGCACGCTGCACGATCTCCTGCGCTTCTGCATCCTCCGGTGCACCAAACATGGCAATGTAGTTCTCCGGCATGACGATCTGCTTTGTACCCATGTACTGCAGATGCTTTCTCTCGGCAAGCTGCCGATTGTATTTTGCAGCATTCCCTATTTCACTGCCGCAGGTCATTACGAACCAGATCCGCGCTGCGCCGTCCAATTCTGCTTTGCACAGCCATTCTGAAACAATACGCGGAATGCGCCATGCATAGGTCGGTACGACAACAACCACATCTAGTCCGGTCTGAATCGTCTTCACATCCTGTGCCTTGATTTTCGTATTCAAATTCACCATCGAATCCTGTAATGCATCCGCAAGCCTTTCGGCAATGTACCGGCTGTTACCGGTACCGGAAAAGCAGAAAATCATATGCTCTCGCCTCCTCGCAATAATGATATTGTCATCCCACCTCAAAAATCAGGATCTTCTCCCTCGCATTGTCTCCCGGAAACAGATCCCTGCAATCCACCTCATCATAAAACATCAGCTGATCCTGCTGCATCAGCGTCCCGATGTACTCCTCCGACGGATAATAGAAAAGCAACAGCATTTCCCGCGGATTCTCGTAATAAGATGCGTAAATCCGTGCCAGGACCTTCTCCAGGATCTCCGCCGAAAAGGGATTGAAGAAATAAAATCGATCCGCCTCTGCAGGCACTGGATAGCTCTCAGCACTTGTCTGCTCAAATGTCGTCCGCCGCCCGGATACTGCCTGCTGCCGGTTTTCCTCTGCCGACCGGAATATTCGCTCATCGTATTCAATTCCGATAGACCTGCATTTCGTCTGGTAGGACAGAAAGAAGCACACACGACCTTTTCCCGTCCCATAGTCTACGAGCGTATTCCTTTTGTCGATCAGGCTAACATTGGCCAGACGCTCCAGCACCGAATACGGCGTCGGCTCATAAGGATAATGATGTTGATCCGAATGCGTGTCATCCCGCCCGGTCGTTCGTATCTTCAGCAGCTTGTCCCACTGCGTTTCATCAGTCATTAAGTATGCCTTTCCGGAGCAGGCTCATTTTCCATCCATGAGTTTGCCCATTTACTTTCATGATTCTGCGTTGTATTCCAGCACCTGCCGGCTGTCGTATCCCTGCTTCTTAAACTCCGAAAACAGTACATCCATCCTTACCGGGGCGATGCGCAGCAAATGCATCGGCCGGCCCTGATCGGCCAGCTTCTGAAGTGCTGCAACCGGAATCTTCTTGTATTTCGCATGAGCGATGTATGCCTCAGACATCGGTTCGATGAGCTTCGCCACACCCATAACCTGCACGCTTTTCAGCTCACCAAAGTTCGGATTCTTCTCAAAAACAACCAGACTGACATTCTTGTTCTTCTCAAGACCAATGAACTTCTCACCGCCCTCAGTGAAAATCCAGAACTTGCCGTCGTGGAAGCTATATTCCAGCGGCGTGCACCGAACATAGTCACCGGTGCCGGTCGCCAAAGCGCAGACAGCACTGTTGCGAATGAACTCCTCCACAACCGACTTCAGTTCCTCCACCGGCATTTCCTTCCGGCCCTTCTTTCTCCAGAAATTTGCTGCTGCCTTATACTCTTCTGTTGTCATATTCACATCGCCTCCATCTTGTACATTTCAGTACGCCTGCGGCTCCAGTCTCTGTACAGCATAATCCATTGGGTACCTATTTGTATCTGGCTATAATGTCATCCAGCCTCTCGCAAACCTGATACCATCGTTTTGAAGCCTTGTTTCGGATAAATCCTGCATTCAGCACCGGAATGCTGTATCCCATGCCATTCTTTAATGTGATGCACAGCTGGAATCCATTCTTTCTCTGATACGTCGTTGTCTTTACTTCCGGGTTTGCCAATGCAATACCCAATAACGAATCATCGAACACCACTTCGCCCATCACTGCGGCAGTAATCAGCTTCGACTTATTAACCTTGCTGCGTGTCTCGGTTACTACATTCTCCACCAGAGAGTAGCTTTTCAGGTCACTATAACGAATAATGATCCCGCCAAACCAGAGCACTTCACTTGCAAGCACCTCCTCCGCGTTTGCTGTCAGAAATCATCTAATGCCGCATCTATTTCTTCCAGCCTATCGATCCAAGCTAAGTCATCCTTCTTGTGTTTTACGGATTTCTTCTTAGTACCACCTATGACTTCAAAGCATTTCTCTTC
>CAVBQH010000334.1:0-2474 GCA_963597485.1 Acutalibacteraceae bacterium | reverse complement strand
CGGCTCCTACCGTGATCTTATGATCCGTCAGATTGGTAACTGTGGCTGTAATGCTGATCGTCCCATCGGCATCTACAGCTACATTTTCCTGCGGAATGGAGCAGATGAACGAAGCCGGTGTTCCATTGTCCTCTCCATAGGTAAAGAGCACATCATCACTTTCCGCCGGATAAAGAACCGGCGAAGAGGTTATCCGGTTGTATTTCTGATAAAAGTCTGCCAACTCCCGCATGGTGACCTGTCCGTCACCGGCGTAGCCCTCGCGGCTGGTCGCTCCTTCCAGCGTCGTAGTGTCTGCTGCGAACACATGATAGCTTGCATTGTTGCGATCAAACCCCAGCGCATGTCCCAGCGCTGCATTGTCCTGTCCGCCGATGCCTTCCAGCTGCGTTGCTGTCTCAGCACGGTTGGCCGCCGCAAAGAAATAATACTGTGGCGGCTCCTTTGTGGCAGAGGCCGCCTGCTCGCTAACGGAATTGGCATTTCCGTTCTCTGAGGCATCGCCTGCAGCATCTGCCGACTCTGAAGCCGGACTGATCGCATCCTCCTGATTAAAGAATTCCTCCAGGAACTCCTCCTCGTCGAACACGTCACTTTCCGTCTGGGAATCACCCTCGGTTTCATCCCACTCCGATGCCGGCATGATCATACCGCCGGAATGGCAGCACGAGAGTATCACCAGGACCCTCCCGGAGAGCTTGTTCAGATGCTGGCGAAGCTCCGCGGCAGAGATGTTATTGATTCCGCCCAGGGCAAGCGACGACGTTCCGTCGCCCAATGCACCTCCGTGCCCGGAATAGGCGAATACTGTAAAGGAATTATCATCAGTATCCTTGGCAATCTTGTCGATTTCAGCCCAGATTTTCGCCTTGTAGTCATTTTTTTCGTCATTCTCCGGGATTGAGAGCAGCTTAATGCTGTCCTGACTCTCATCGAACTGATCGGTATTGTAGAGAATCTTCTGCAGCGACTCTGCATCCTGCTTCGGCACAGCGTCAAGGGAATAGCCCTCCGCCAGGTGCACCAGGATGGCATGATTTACCTTGTCGGCGTTTGTGGCGGTCTGCGAACTCTCCGACCCTTGTACCTTTCCCTTCCCCTGAGTAGATGCATTCTCATTTTTCGAATTTGCCTCATCCTTCAAATCATCTTCAAGTGTCTGCTCCGCTGCATACGCAGTAAGGGGGCCTGCCCCCGCTGACAATGCAGACGTAAATGCAATGCACAGGCTAAGTGCCAATGTCGCTGCTTTGCTGCCTTTTCTTTTTCTCATTATCATGTTCCCCTACAATGCTATGATGTTGGGGCAAAAAGTCTTTTGCCCCCATGATCCCCGGATTGCTGCGTGCTATGCACTCTTGCAATCCTTAAAATTGCGTATTCTCTCTTTTCTCTCAATCGAAGCGAATCTTTCCGCTTACGATCCATCCTCCCAGGAAAGCCGGTGCAATTCTCCCTTCTGCGCGAGCTTCTCAAAGCCGTTCTGCCGCAGCGCTTCATATAGAAGAATTGCGGCTGAATTAGACAGATTCAGTGAACGGATGTCTCCCCACATCGGAATGCGCACACAGGCCTCCGGGTGCTGCACCAGAATCTCCTCCGGAATACCGGCCGACTCCTTCCCGAACATAATGTAGTCATCCGGTCCATAGGAGACGTCACTGTAGCACTGCCGTGCCTTCGTCGTTGCAAACCACAGGTGCGGACGCAGCGGTGATGTCTTTGAGGGACTTGGTATGGATTCTGCAGCGTTATCCACGTTTCTCCTACCAGCTCCCGGCTCCTGTGACTCCTCATCACCTGCAAAGCAAATCTCCGGATGCTGCGACAGAAAATCTTCATAGTCAACGTATTGATACATCTCCAGCTTGTCCCAGTAATCCATACCGGCACGCTTTATATACTTGTCATTCAAAACAAATCCATAAGGCCCGATCAAATGAAGTGAGGATGCCGTTGCAACGCAGCTCCGCCCGATGGCGCCGGTGTTGAACGGAATCTCCGGCTCATGCAGTACAATGTGAATCACGTTTTTCTCCTTTTCATGTTGTATGAAACATAGGTTATTATCACATAAATAAGTCTCTGGTTACAATTCACAATTTCCGTTACTGTTTGCCATCCGCCACATTTCAACGTGCCCTCTTCTTACAGACAAATTCACGACCGAAATTGGCAGGCGGGCGAAGTGCAAGCACCACAGGTCGGATGCAAGCGTCATCGGTCATCCAGGAAAAATCCGTATTATCAGCTGTGATATTCAATGATCTTTGATATACTATCAATAGTTGATGACGATCCGGAACCGGCTTTACGCAGGTTCGCATAACACGGAATCGTTACTACAATTGCATAACAGCGTTCATTTCCGTGAATAACGCCTGACTGCACGCAGATCCTCTGCCGCGGTGTTGGTCCTGTCTTGATCTTATCTGATTCACATCGAACGAAACTTATGCATCCATACCTTTAAC
>CAVBQH010000333.1:0-2480 GCA_963597485.1 Acutalibacteraceae bacterium | reverse complement strand
TCCTACCTTTAAGCATTTCCCCGGACACGGAGACACAGCACAGGATAGTCACACCGGCATTGCCTATAGCTACAAGACATTGGAACAGATTCAGACGTGTGAACTGCTGCCGTTTGTGGCTGCAAGTGCTGTGACGCCGCACGCGGTTATGGTGTCTCATATCTCGCTGCCGAACATCACAGGAGATAATACGCCTGCCACGCTTTCCAAACAGATTGTGGATCTGATTCCGGATGCGGACAGGACGCTGATTATCACAGACTCTATGGAAATGGCGGCGGTCAGCACTGCGTATTCCTCCGGAGATGCTGCGGTCAGAGCCATCCTTGCCGGATGCGACATGATTCTCATGCCGGCTGATTTTGAGGAAGCGTATACGGCGGTCCTTACGGCATGCCGAAACGGCACCATCAGTGCAGAACGGCTGGATAAGAGTGTCACCAAAATATTGCAGTTTAAGAAGATTTAACATACGAAGAACTATTTCAGTTCGTCATTATGCTGGCGACTGTGAAGCATCATGAATTTTCATAAAAAATCCTCTTACCTCTGCAGCCTGATAGAGGGAACCAAAACAAACAATCGCCTGCCGGGAGGAGCTACCGGCGTTTGTCGGTTTGATGTCATCCGGGGTATAGCTCATCTTCTCTGCACGCTTGTCACTTTCTACTGGTGCCAGACAGGACAGTGCATGTGATATCGCCTCGGTGACGCTTGGCGCCGTTTCGACAGGTCCGGAGAAATATTTGCGGATTTCTGCCGCGAGCTCTTCGGAGCGCAGCCCGCGGTCACTGCCGGAGTCCGGAACCTCGGCAATAAAGCGTTTGGCCAACGGCGCTGCCAGCTGCAGCATTTCGTGATAGTTTTTGTCTGCCATGACGCCGACCACAAAGGTAAGCTCATAATCAGGAAGGACAGAACGGAGCGTATGGACCAAAGCTTCTACACCGTTTGGATTGTGCGCACCATCCAAAATGCATAAGGGATGTGTGCTGACCACCTCAAAGCGCCCCGGCCAGATGACCTGCTGCAGTCCGCGGCGGATGGCCTCCTCCGATATGTCATATCCCTTTTCCCGAAGGACATCCATTGCCTCGAGAACGCAGCATGCATTTCGGCATTGGTATTGTCCCAGAAGCGATAATCCCACGTGCTTTCTCTCTTTATAGGAAAAATACTGCAGGAGCTTTGGTGGGTCGGCTCCGTTTTTCACTTCGCCGGTGGAAGAGGCCTGAACGGAGGGAGAATCGAAATCAGAATCCGATGCGGCAGTGGCCTCATTCATGGAAAACGGTTCCTCCGCCAGCTGCGATGGATCAACAAGGTGAAGGAATGCCGTGTGTGTCCTGGCAAGTGTCCGGAACACGGCCTCTGCAGCAGGTTCCTGCGGGTACAATACAACGTGCCCTCCATCCTTGATGATCCCGCCCTTTTCAAACGCGATCTGTTCAATGGTATCACCAAGGACATCCGTATGCTCCAGACCGATGCTCATGATCATGGCGCAGTCCGGCACAGGGATGACATTGGTTGCATCTAAACGTCCGCCGAGTCCGACCTCGAGGACCACGAAATCGCAGCGATGCATATTAAAATACACAAAAGCCAGAGCCGTCAGAATTTCAAACTTGGTGGGCTTGTCCTCCATGGCCAATATGTGCGGCCGCAGCAGCTCCAGCATTTCGGACAGCTCTGCATCGGTAATTTCCTGTCCGTCAATTGACCAGCGCTCGTTGATACGCAGAAGATGAGGGGAAATGTAGAGTCCGGTGCGGTAGCCTGCCTCCGTCAGGATGCGGCTCGTCATGGCAGAGGCCGAGCCCTTGCCGTTGGTGCCGGCGATATGAACAAAGTGCAGTTCTTTTTCCGGGTGTCCCAAACGGGCGAGAAGAGCCTGCATGCGCTTGGGATTGGGGCTGCTGGTTTTCCAGTCTGCGGAAAGCTGCGAAAAGGTCTCATCCCAGGTCATTATGCAAGCACCTTTCTGATATCTGCGCGTTTTAAGACACCGGACAGTGCAGAAAGAATAATGATCTGAACCGGCGCAATTACAACTACCTGCAAAGCACGGACAGGGAGCAGTGCTGCAAAGGATGAGCCGTAGAGAATGGAGATCCAGAGCGTATTCATGCCAAGGCTGCAGACCAGCTGATTTAATGCCACCGACATCAGAATCCGCGGCAGCTGCAGCCTGTTATGCAGGAAAAATCCAAAGCTCAGTCCGGTGCAGGCAGCGGTCAATGTGAATCCCGGAAAATACATGCCGGTCGGGAAGAGAATGGCTCCGAGAAAATCACTGATGGCGGCTACAAAGGCGGCGGGAAGTGGACCGAAGAAGATTCCGGCCAGTGCGACAGGAATAAAGCCGAGTCCGATCCGCACATTCCAGGCGTTGAAGGAGCAGAATCTCGCAAGGATGATCTGCAGCGCGACAAGAACGGAAAGGAGCACGAGAGAACGGGTGCGATGCTGTGATTTGA
>CAVBQH010000332.1:0-2507 GCA_963597485.1 Acutalibacteraceae bacterium | reverse complement strand
CGAGCCAAGCTATCAGATGGTGGCGGAAGAAGCTGCACCGTATGGAACAAGATAATATTCGCAGAGATGCCGCTTTGTGACGGCTTTGAGGGAAGGCCCCAAACCTGGACATCCATCCACCACCCTGTCGCTGGATAAAGTGCGACTGCATTGACTATCTGTTCTACATGTGATATAACAAACAAAGACAAGAGAGATACTATAGAAAGGAGGAAGCTCCGCAATGAAAAGAGATTATTACGAGGTTCTGGGACTTACCAGAGCTGCTGACAATAAACAGATAAAGAGTGCATATCGAAAGCTGGCCAAAAGATATCATCCGGATACCAATCCGGGCGATGCAGAGGCTAAGAGAAAATTTGAGGAAATTGGAGAGGCCTATCAGGTTCTTTCGGACCCGGAAAAGCGCAAGCTGTACGACCGGTTCGGAATGGCGGCATTTGACCAGAGTCAGGGGACGTCACCGGGAGGACAGGGAGAACAAAACGGTTACAGCGGACATTTTTACCGCTCACCGGATGGGAAAACCACCTATTATTCCTCTGGCAATATGGGCAATATGGGAGACATGAGTGACCTGTTCGAAAGCCTCTTTGGAGGAGCAGGGAAAGGCTTTTCCGGAAGAACGGCCGGATTTGGGGGCGGCTTCGGCAGCGGCGGCTTCGGCGGGAGCAGCTTTCACGGCGGGTTTACAGGAAACTCAGGGGCACAGGGGGGAGACCCTGAATTTCGATACGGTTATGAAAATGCCGGAGCCTCGGCGTCGCAGGAGAGCGCCGCGCGGGAGGCCGGCGACCGGACTACAACTGTCCGTGTTCCATTCATTACCGCATGCCTTGGCGGCGAGGCGCCGGTGAACACCGGCAGCGGGAAAATCATGGTGAAGATTCCTGCAGGAACTCAGTCCGGCAGCAGGATCCGTATCCGCGGCAAGGGAATGCCGTCGGGACAAAATCCTTCTGCAAGAGGTGATCTGTACGTCGTCGTAGAGGTGCTGGTTCCGCAAAAGCTCAGTCAGGAGGCCATTGACTGCCTCAAGAACTTCCAGGCTGCGTGCTACCGTAGCAAAGCCAGCTGATGTGAGGACGTCCGCGCAGAGAGGAGTGCAGGATGCTCATGGTTTCCTCGCAGAGATTCTCAATGAATGTCGCAGATTCACCAGGCGCCCGATCCGCGCAAAACTCGTCCGTCCGTGGGACGTCCTACGGACGCCCACGTCTTGGACTCAGACATGTTGCGCTCCTGTCGGGCAGGTGAATCTGATCCATTCATGAGAATCTATCTGCTCGTCACAAAATCGTATCCTGCACTTCCTTCTGCGCGGACTTGCATATTGAAATCAGCTCCTTTGCAAAATCTGGCGGATGATTCGGAAGAACATAATGGAAAATACCGGAAAGCATATGGTATAGTTAAGCTGCTGTGCCCGTAGAGTCGGTGCCGGCGGCTTTTTTGATGGATTACAAATAAAAGGTAAAGTGATCTCGGGCAGTACATCCGCCGGACGGCGTCTTGACAATGTCTGAGAGGAAGGAAAAGAACAGCATGAAGAAAATCGGAGAAGAGTGCGGCGTATTCGGAATCTGGTCACCCACCAAGCAGAATCTTCCGATGCTGGCCTATTATGGCCTTTTTGCTCTGCAGCATCGCGGCCAGGAGGCAGCAGGCATTGCCGTGAATGAGGACGGTGTGTTCCGCTATCATCGTGACCTTGGCCTTGTACACGAGGTATTTCACCAGGATAATCTGGAAGCCCTCGGAGAAGGACAGATTGCGGTTGGACACGTTCGCTACTCCACAAGCGGCGTCTCCAACCGCGCCAACGCACAGCCGGTGGTTGTGCGCCATACGAAAGGCAGCATGGCTCTTTGCCACAACGGCAATCTTGTAAATTCCTATGAGCTGCGTGCTGAGCTGGAGAATGAGGGATGTATTTTCCATTCGACAACCGACACCGAGGTCATTTCCTACCTGATTACGAGAGAACGGATTCACTGCTCCTCCATTGAGGAGGCCGTCAGCCGGGTGATCGAACGGATTCATGGCGCATTTTCGCTGGTGATCAGTTCTCCCTCCAAGCTGATTGCGGTTCGCGATCCGCACGGCTTCCGTCCCCTTTGCTACGGCAAAACGCCGGATGGGTGCGTTGTTTTTGCTTCGGAGTCCTGCGCTTTGGATGCCGTCGGGGCCAAGCTGGTTCGCGATTTAAAGCCGGGCGAAATCATGATCTGCGACAGGACAGGCCTTCGCTCCATCCATACGCATGAGGGGAAGGCGAAGCCCTCCATGTGCGTGTTTGAATACATCTATTTTGCACGTCCGGATTCTGTGATTGACGGCGCGTCTGTTCATAAGGCGCGGGTTCGTGCCGGCGCGTTCCTGGCCCTTGAGCATCCGGTGCAGGCGGATATCGTCATCGGCGTACCGGACTCCGGACTGGATGCGGCACTTGGCTATTCCAGACAGTCGGGGATTCCCTACGGCATCGGCATGCTCAAGAATAAGTA
>CAVBQH010000331.1:0-2510 GCA_963597485.1 Acutalibacteraceae bacterium | reverse complement strand
TCTATGCCCAGGTCCCGCATTCTTGTTGCAAGCTCCCATACGACGACCTCTACGCCGCCTTCTCTGGAAGGAACTCGCTTCTGTCCGATCATGGCAACGCGCAACGGACGCTTCTCTCCAGATTTTTTATGCCTCATGCGCAGTATCTCCTTACGTTTTCCAGTACTGCTGTTGTCAAATCACTGTTTCCTCTGTCATCAGAACGGATACGGTCACCTGAAGATCGATATCCAAACCATTAAACAGCGGAATTTCCGGCCTGTCGGTCCATGAACTCCATCGAGGATATCAACCGCCTGTACATCTCCTCCAGATCCACCTCTGGCTCCCAGCCAAGACTGCAGAGCTTCGATGCATCCAGGAACAGCCTGGTATCCGCAGCATACCCATAGGTATTCGTCTCCGGAATGTCATAAACCACCCGGATCTTCCCGCCGGCCAGCTTCCCGGCCACCAGCTCTGCCATCCCGGCAATGGTGGTGTGCGTCCGCTCATTGGAAACGTTGTAGGCTTCTCCGGCCGTCCCCTTTACCGCAATGGTCAAAATTCCGCGGACGCTGTCCCTGGTGTAGCAATAATTCCCCTCAGAAAGGCCCCTGGTATGCAGCACGATATCCTTTCCCTGCATTACACTGCGGGCGAACTGGGCAAACACACGTCCCTCCCACGGAAGAATTCCTGCACCGAACGTCTGCGAAAGCCGGGCAATCATCACGTCAAGTCCATACTCCTGCCCGAAGCCAATGCACAAATTCTCACACATCCGCTTGCTTTCCGGATAATTCGTGCGCACATTCATAAGATCCAGATAGCCAAGCTTATTCTCATCTGCACGCGTATCCGGCTCCGATCCCTCTCCCGTCCCGGCTGCCAGATTCCCATACATTTCCATACTGGAAAGATAAACAAACCGCTTCGCGCCTGACTGCCTGGCCAGTGTGAGCATCCGGTGCGTCCCTTCAATCGCTGTCATAATGGTTTCCACCGGCTTTTCTACCATAGTCTTGGAGGTGGTTACAGCTGCGCCATGGATGACAATGTCCAGATTCGCCGCATTGTCCGTCTCCGTCAGTGCGCGCAGCAAAACCTCCACTGCATCCGCCGCAGAAAGATCTGCCCGAAGGAAATGCACATCCTCTCTGTCCATAAACTCATTTCCGTAGATAGCTCGTGCCTTCTCTTCACTGCGAATAATGCCGTACAGCTGCATCCTGCTGCCGGCTCTGCGGTTCATGCAGGCAAGCGCACGCAAAAGCCATGAGCCCACCAGTCCCGTCGCACCGGTAACCAGAATTCTCTTGCCCCTCAAAGCTTCCTGCAGTACCGAATCGTCCGCAACCCGGTCCAAATCCTCCTGAAGGACGCTGTCTTTTGTTTCTTCCGTCATCTGGTTCACTTTTTTCCTTCCTTGGCGCTGTCCGACTGCTTTTCTCTCCAGCGGGCTGCCATTTCATGCAGCTCCTTCTCACTCTTGGGCGGTGTTTTCTTCTTTTGCGAAAGGAACCATTCATAGGCGTCACAGGTTTCCTGCACATCTGCGGAGAAGCAGACCTGATTTCCGTGATCAAGCCAGAGAATGCGCGTACTCAGCTCGCGAACCTGGGGCATCACGTGCGACACCAGAATGGCTGTCACACCTCCCTGGATGATTTCCTGCATCTTGTCCCCGGATTTCTTGCGGAAGGCACCGTCTCCCACCGACAGCACCTCATCCAGAATCAATATGTCCGGATGAACCAGGCAGGCAATGGAAAAGGCAAGACGGGACTTCATCCCGGAGGAGAGCTGCTTGAACGCATGATCCTGGAACTCCTCCAGCTCCGCAAACCGAATGATCTCGTCGTATTTTTCATCCATGAACTTTCTGGTGTATCCCAGAAGCGCTCCGCGAAGGTACGTATTCTCCCGAACAGTCATATCATTATCGAAGCCGCTCCCCAGCTCCAGAAGCGCCGCCACGGTTCCTTCCGTGTGAATGCTGCCCTCCGTCGGCAGCATAATGCCGGTTACGGCCTTTAGCAACGTGGATTTACCGGCTCCGTTGGAGCCGATAATGCCGAGCATCTCACCCTTTTCCAGCACAAAGCTTACATTCCGGTCCGCCCAGAATTCCTTAATCTTATAATTGCCGGTGAGCTTGCGGATCACGAACTCCTTGAGTCCGATGGATTTGAAGTCGCCCGTTATGTAACGGATACTGACGTTGTCACATTGAATTGCGATATCTGCCATAGTGTTAAAGTCCTGGATTTCATAGCTCTAACTATTCAGAGCCCATTCGCAAAATCGCTGCTACAAAGCTTTCCTTTTGCTCATGTGGCGTTCTCGTTAAATAAAATGCATCTGTTCAGCACCTGCCACATTTCAACGTGAACCCGCTGCTTGCAGGCAAATTCACGATTGAAATTGGCAGGCGGCCAAGGCGCGAAGCGCCTCTGGCCAGCCACATCGAGGTTTTGCGAATGCGAGGAGAAATTCGCGTATGCGATTTCTCCGACGCACGGAGTGTA
>CAVBQH010000330.1:0-2534 GCA_963597485.1 Acutalibacteraceae bacterium | reverse complement strand
TTTCAAGACAGCTCCTGCAGGAGCTTGGCCGGGAGCCTTCTCCGGAGGAAATTGCAGACCGCATGGGGATTCCGGTGGAGCGAGTGCGCGAGATCATTAAGATATCGCAGGAGCCGGTTTCCCTGGAGACGCCCATTGGTGAGGAGGAGGATTCGCACCTGGGAGATTTCATTCAGGATGACAATGTTCCGGTGCCGGCGGAGGCTGCCGCCTATACGCTTCTGAAGGAGCAGCTGCAGGAGGTCCTGGGGACACTGACCGAACGGGAACAGAAGGTACTGCGGCTTCGCTTCGGACTTGATGACGGACGTGCCCGCACGCTGGAGGAGGTAGGCAAGGAGTTCAACGTGACGCGTGAGCGTATCCGCCAGATCGAGGCAAAGGCTCTCCGCAAGCTTCGTCACCCGTCCCGCTCGAGAAAGCTCAAGGACTACCTGGATTGATATGAGAAGGAATTAAAATGATCGGTTTATCGAAACGCCTGCAGACGATCTGCGATATGGTGCGACCGGGAACCCGCATTTGCGATGTCGGCTGTGACCATGCGTATGTGGATATACGGCTTTTGCAGGAGAACAAAATTTCGTTTGCTCTTGCAATGGATGTGGCGGACGGGCCGCTGTCCACAGCTCGCTCGAATCTTGAGCTGACAGAGTTGTACGGGGGTGGGCGCTGCGAGCTGCGCAAATCAGACGGCCTTGCATCCTATGAGCCGGGAGAGGCGGACTGCATGATCTGCGCCGGCATGGGAGGCATTCTGATGGAATCGCTCCTGGAGGCCGAGGCAGAGAAGGCTGCGTCGTTTGACGAGCTTCTCCTGTCGCCGCAGTCGGAGATTCATCTTGTGCGGGAGTGGCTTTTGTGCAGCGGATTTGTCATAGCGGAGGAGCGTTTTCTGGAGGATGAAGGCAAGTATTATACCGTGATGCGGGCGATCCCCGAGGGCAAGCTGCAGAGCCGGTACTGGACTGGCGACAAAACAAGAGGACATGTGCCGGACGGCGTGCAAGGGACAGGATGTGTTTTTGATGTTGAAGGCGGGGAACCGGAAGGATACGGCCGGACAATCCATCCAAACGGAACAGACTTTCGCCCCAATTGGGACAGGATAGCCGGCAAGATACAGACACTTCCCGAGGATACCATCCGGCAGGCCGGCGTGGATGGGGAGACGATTTGCAAAATGCTGCGCTCGCCTGCCTTCCAGTCTCTTACCGAGAAAACCTACGGCCCTTGTATTGTGAAGCTGTACCTGGAGGGCGTTTGCAGCGACGAAGCCGGCACAAAGGAGACTGCAAAGGCGGAGGAAGAGAGTGTTCGCTGCTTTGAGCAGTTCCTGACGGAGACGATTCGCAGCCGGCTGGCAATTGCGGAGAATCTGACGCAAAAGCTGGAGGATTTGGAGACGGAGCGCAGTCAGGGAATTGTGCAGCGGCTGCAGGATATCCGGACACAGATTGGCGTGCTGCAGACACTTTTGGCGGCAAGAATGCTGTGCGCTGCTACGCAGACGACAAAGGAAACGCTTTAATCGGCGTTTCCCAAATGATCGACGTTTGCTGCATCGAAAGCTGCGCAGCAGATGGATGGCTGAAAGGAGGTGTATATGCTTTTATCGGAGCTGATGGCGCAGGTGGAAGAGTTTTGCCCGCGATCCTTTGCAATGGACTGGGATAATCCAGGACTTCAGGCGGGACGAAGCGATAAAGAGGTCGAGTGCGTATATCTTGCCGTGGATGCAACGAGTGACGTCATTGAGGATGCCATTCGCCAGCATGCGGATCTTATTGTAACGCATCATCCGCTGCTCTTTAGCGGCATCAAAAATGTGACGGATCAGGACTTTATCGGCAAGAGAATTGTGCGTCTCTTGACGCAGGACATGGCTTTGTACGCCATGCATACGAATTTTGATGTTATGGGAATGGCGGCGGAGGCGGCGGAGCGTCTGCGTCTTCTGAACCCGGACGTTTTGGATGTGACCTTTGAGGATGCAATTTCACATGAGGGTATTGGCCGCATCGGAGAGCTGCCGGAGCACATGACACTGCAGGAGTGCGCACAGTATGTGAAGGAGTGCTTTGACATTCCGCAGGTCCGCGTGTACGGCGATCCGGAGGCACCGGTCGTTATGACGGCGATTCTCCCGGGTTCCGGCAAGGATGACATTGATCTTGTAATCTCCAAAGGAGCGGATGTCATGATTACGGGCGATATCACGCATCACGTGGGACTGGATGCAATTGAAAAGGGGATTGCAGTCATTGATGCAGGACATTACGGCGTGGAGAAAATGTTCGTGCCCTATATGAAGGATTATCTGTCCAGGGAATTTCCGGAGCTTCGGATTCTATGTGCACCGGTGCGGGAGCCATATACCGTTGTGTAATTTCAATTGCGAATAGGCCTACAGGCAAAAGATTCATGCTGAAATATGGCAGGGGCCGGACAGAAGTGACTAAAAAGGAGGTAATTGTTTAGCACCCATCTCGATTTTGATACTCGAAAATGCCCGATGGCATTTTCTCCTATCC
>CAVBQH010000329.1:0-2562 GCA_963597485.1 Acutalibacteraceae bacterium | reverse complement strand
TCGGTGCTTGCGAGCGTCTTGTGCGAGCTTAGCACCGCTAGGTCCGAGGACGGAGCCGCGAGGCGTCCCCGAACCGGACATCTCCGCCAGGACCCGTCGCCGACTGATCATAAAACTTCAGCTGTAAAGATCGTACCAGAGGGTTGTGTCAATTCTGTGAAGGAACGCTCTGGAATACCAGGACACTTCGTCCGGAGGCAACGATCGTTCCCCCAACCGGCACCGGCTCCTTTGTGATGAACTGCTGAAGATTGCGTCCTGCCGTATCGATGACGAGCTCCAGATGCTCGCCAATTCCAATGTCGGGAATGTGAACGGTCGTATCCTCCCAGAAGGAGTTCACAACCATGTACACGACGTCGTCCTCTCCGGTATCCGGCCGCTTGCCGGCATAGAGAATTCCCAGCGTTTTGGTCTGATCGGTGATATCGTGGAACGCGGGATCCCCGCCGTTCACCATGATGTCCGGCAGTCCGCAGGAGGCAGGCTCCAGTGTCCGGCTGATGCAAGGGTGCGCCTTTCGGAAGGCAATCACCTGACGGTAAAAATCATAGTAATCCCGGTTTTTCTCCAGAAGGCTCCAGTCCAGCCAGGAAATCTCGTTGTCCTGGCAGTACCCGTTGTTGTTGCCGAACTGAGTATTGCCGAACTCATCTCCGGCCAGGATCATCGGTGTTCCGCGGCTGCACATCAAAACGGTAATGGCATTGCGCATCATCTGAAAGCGAAGCGCATTGACATAGGGGTCGTCGGTTTCGCCCTCTATACCGCAGTTCCAGGAGCGGTTGTCATTGGTGCCATCGGAATTGCCCCAGCCGTTGGCCTCATTATGCTTGTTATTGTAGGTGTACAGATCATGCAGCGTAAAGCCGTCGTGACAGGTCAGGAAGTTCACGGAGCTGGTATAGCCCATATACACGCCGTAATACAGATCTGTTGAGCCGGTTATCCGGGAAGCCGCCTCCGGTGCTGCCCAGAAGTTCCCCTTTAGAAAATCGCGGATGCAGTCGCGGTATTTGCCGTTCCACTCAGCCCAGCGGTTGTAGGCCGGAAAGGACCCAACCTGATACATGCCGCCGGCATCCCAAGCCTCGGCAATGAGCTTGACATTGCCAAGGATGGGGTCGAAGGCCATTTTTTTCAAAAGGGGCGGATCCTGCATGGGCGTCCCGTCCTGGGCACGTCCCAAGATGCTGGCGAGGTCGAAGCGGAAGCCATCCACGTGGTAGTAGGTAACCCAGTAGCGCAGGCATTCCATGATGAAGCTCTGCACGATCGGGTGGTTGCAGTTCACGGTGTTGCCGCAGCCGGAGAAATTGTAGTACTGCGCATTCGGCGTCAGCATGTAGAAGAGGTTGTTGTCCAGTCCCTTGAATGAAATCACAGGACCGCCCTCTCCGCCCTCGGCGGTATGATTGAACACCACGTCCAGAATAACCTCAATGCCGTTCTCCTTGAGAAGCTGAATGGTCTCCTTGAGCTCTCTTCCCTCGTGATTGTATTCCGCCGAAGCGGCGTAGCTGGTATTGGGTGCAAAAAACGCAACCGTGTTATAGCCCCAGTACTCATAGAGCTGCTTGTCATTGCTGGTATGTCCGTTGGCCACCTCGTCGAATTCAAAGATGGGCATCAGCTCAACCGCGGTCACACCCAGCTCCTTGAGGTGCGGGATCTTCTCAATGATTCCCGCAAAGGTGCCGGGATACGTCACGCCGCTGGAGGAATGCCTGGTGAAGCCGCGCACATGCATTTCATAGATGATGGAATCCTCCATCTTGGTGTTCGGGAATTTGGAGGTGTCCCATACGAAGTTATTCTTGACCACTCGGGCACGATAGGAGCCGGAGCGGAGCTTCTCCTCACCCCACTTGCGCTGTCCGACAACGGCGCGTGCGTACGGATCCAGGAGCTCACGGTTCTTATCGAACAGAAGTCCCCTTGCCGGGTCCCAGGGACCATCGACGCGGTAGCTGTATTGAAAATCCTCTACATTCAGTCCGAATACGATGATGGACCAGACCTTGCCGATGCGGTAGCTGTCCGGAATGGGAATAATGGCAAAGGGCGTTTTATCCTTGCGATGATATAAAACAAGCTCACAGGCGGTTCCGCCCAGAGAATAGATGGTAAAATTGACGCCGCCGGGGATCTCAGTTGCACCGTTTATGGAATAGTTGCCGGGGCGCACCTGAAAGCCAGCGATGGTGTCGACCGGTTTCAGGACGTTCATGGCGTTCTCGCCCTGTTCGAGGTATTCCTGGTCCATTTCCTTGCGGTTGTCTCTGCTTCGCTGCCGCTCTGCCTTGGACTGTGCCAGAAGTTCCTGTACTACGTCGTTCAGTTTCATAGCTTTCTCCTCCTGCAATACAAAACACTTCTATTTTACCATGTCCTCAATATTTATGTGAAGAGATGAGGAATTCAATGTATTCGAACGCAGCGGATTGGTGATGAAGGGATGCGATTTTATGACGAGCAGATGGATTCTCATGAATAAATCAGATTCGCCAGCCCGACAGGAGCGCAACATGTTTGAGTCCAAGACGTGGGGCTTCCAAAGGA
>CAVBQH010000328.1:0-2566 GCA_963597485.1 Acutalibacteraceae bacterium | reverse complement strand
GAGTTCCCTCAGTACGTGCGGCAAAGCATGGCTCACTACTGACGGCGGCCTTTGCGGTTTTATCGTTTCTGTGGATCAGTCCGATTCTGGTGGTTGTGCTGAACTCCTTTAAGAGAAAGGCGTATATCTTTAAAAATCCGTTCGGAATCAGTACAGTACCGCTTTCCTCCGGATTTGACAAATGGGAAAGGGGATTGTCGAAAGCGTTTGCAGGGTGGCTGAATTACAGCAATGCGCTGAAAAAAACGAATTTCTTCAGCTGCTTTGGGTATTCGCTGCTGATTACCGTGGTCTCGGTGCTGCTGATTGTCCTGTGCTGTTCGATGTGTGCCTGGTACATAACGAGGGTACACTCTGCAGGCACGAAGCTGATTTACCTTTTATGCATGTTTTCCATGATTGTGCCGTTCCAGATGGTGATGTTCACCTTGTCGAAGTTTGCGAATATCCTGCATCTTGCAACGCCGCTTGGAATTTGCATTGTGTATTTAGGGTTTGGTGCCGGACTTGCGGTATTTATGTTTACGGGCTTTGTGAAGAGCATCCCGCTGGAAATTGAAGAGGCCGCTGTCATTGACGGAAGTGCGCCGCCGCAGACCTTTTTCCTGGTGATTGCGCCCATTATGAAGCCGACTTTGATTACAATAGCCATACTGGATGCCATGTGGATCTGGAATGACTACCTTCTTCCGAGCCTGGTTTTGAACATTAACAAGTACAAGACGATTCCGATTGCGGTACAGTATCTGAAGCAGTCTCACGGACAGATTGACTGGGGGGCAATGATGGCCGTCCTGGTCCTGGCCATTGTTCCTATTGTTGCATTTTACATTGCGGCACAGAAGTATATCATCGAGGGCGTTATGGCCGGTGCCGTGAAGGGATAGGTGCAGGGGGATGAACAGATCTGCATTTTCCTTATTGGGCCTGGCCGCTTGCTGGTGCGCGGAGCACATTCCTGTGGTAAACTTAGGCAATCGCGGCTTTTAGGGAAAATCGAGAGAATTCGTTAAGCATGAGGGGGAATGGATATGAACAGAAAATGCGGAGTATTGCTGCCGGTGGCGTCGCTCCCGTCTGAGTATGGGATCGGATGCTTTTCCAAGGAGGCGTACGCATTCATTGATTTTCTGGCACAGGCCGGACAGGCCTATTGGCAGATTCTTCCGCTTGGACAGACCGGATACGGGGATTCGCCCTATCAGTCGTTCTCTACCTTTGCCGGGAATCCGTACTTTATCGATCTGGAAAAGCTCCAGGAGGCAGGATATCTGACCAAAGAGGAGACGGATGCGGTATATTTCGGAGATAATCCGGAGCGGATTTCCTACGAGAGTGTATATCGAGGGAGATTTCCGCTTTTAAAGAAGGCGTATGAGAACAGTCCGTTTGCGGCTTGCCCGGCACAGCGCTGGGCCGGAGCGGAGTTTGACAAGGTAAGGCAGGAGTTTGCCGATTATATCGAGGCCAACCGGGACTGGCTTCCGGATTATGCCTTATATTCCGCAGTTAAAAATAAAAACGGCGGCAGCAGCTACATTGAATGGCCGGAGGATATCCGTCTGCGCCGGGAAGCTGCCATGGAAAGGGCAAAGGAAGAGCTGGCGGATGAAATTCGCTTTTATGAGTTCCAGCAGTTTTTATTTGCCGGGCAGTGGCGTGACCTGAAGGCATACGCAAACGAAAAGGGAATACAGATCATAGGAGACATACCGATTTACGTGGCCTTTGACTCTGCCGATACCTGGAGCCATCCGGAGCTTTTTGAGTTTGATGAGAAAGGGTACCCGACGGTGGTGGCCGGCTGTCCGCCGGACGGCTTTTCTGCCACCGGACAGCTATGGGGGAATCCGATTTACCGGTGGGAGTATCACAGAGAAACCGGATATGCCTGGTGGATTTCGCGCATGGCGAACTGTTTCCGGATGTACGATGTGGTACGCATCGACCATTTCCGCGGGTTTGATGAGTATTATGCCATTCCGTACGGAGATGCCACTGCAGAATTCGGTGAGTGGCGAAAAGGACCAGGATATGAGCTGTTCGATGCGATTGAGTCGGCTCTTGGCAGAAAGCAGATTATTGCGGAGGATCTTGGATTTATCACACCGTCCGTGCGTGAACTTGTGAAGAAAACCGGCTATCCCAATATGAAGGTGCTGCAGTTTGCGTTTGATGCCAGAGAGCCCGGGACGGGCGACTACCTGCCGCATAACTACGGAACCAATTGCGTAGTTTATACAGGAACGCACGACAATGAGACGATGCGCGGATGGTATAATCATGTGGCGGAGGCTGACCGGCAATACGCAGAGGAATACGTAGATGTACGATCGGAGGAAACGGCGGCCTGGACCTTTATCCGCACGGCCTTTTTGTCCGTGGCGGATACCTCTATCATTCCCATGCAGGATTATCTGAATCTCGGTGATGAGGCGCGGATCAATGAACCCTCCACACTGGGCGGCAACTGGGAGTGGAGAATGAAAAAGGGAGCCTGGGATGAGAACCCGGCTGCCAGAATGCGTCGCCTTGCACAGCTGTATGGACGGCTGTAGGAGCAGGG
>CAVBQH010000327.1:0-2578 GCA_963597485.1 Acutalibacteraceae bacterium | reverse complement strand
GAACACTGCGGAGGATGCTTATACGGGGTGAAAGGCAAAATGAAAATATACGAGATTCAAACCAGAACTCCGCAGCTGATAGAGGAGCTGATGAGCGTTTGGGAAGATTCTGTCCGTGCGACCCATTTGTTTCTTTCTGATGCGGAAGTAAAAAGCATCAAAGAGTATGTGCCGCAGGCTTTAAAGGACGTTGAACACCTGGTCATTGCTGAATCTAAAAAGTCAGTCGCATTTATGGGGACACAAAATGGACGGTTGGAAATGCTCTTTATCTCACCGAAGGAAAGAGGAAAAGGAATTGGCAAGCAGCTGTTGCAATATGGTTTTCAGAATTATGGGATTACCGAAGTAACAGTCAACGAACAGAATCCTCAGGCTGTTGGTTTTTATGAACACATGGGCTTTAAAACTTACAAGCGAACTGATTTGGATGAGGAAGGCGCACCATATCCGCTTCTGTATATGAAGCTGGTGCAATAACTTCCGGCTTGCAATACCGAGATTCTGAGAAAAGAGGCATTGCCGATGTACGTACAAAAAGCTATCGATCATAATGCCCACTTTGCATACTGCATATACTATGAATTTTTAGCGGATATGTTCCCTCAAACAGGAAGAATTTAAACAGGGCTGATAATTTGAGTAATTACGGTCATATGGAGGGGTAGTCTTCCATATGACCGTTTTGTATTTTTGGATTTTTTCCCAACCTCGTGTCTGTTTCTGCGTGTAAGTAAATGAAATCCAGAAGGAGGAGGAAACGGTGAATGACAAAGCCCTAATTAAAAAATGCCAGTGCGGTGATCGTCAGGCGTTCGATGAGCTGATCCGGCTGTACTACGACTATGTTTCCGGTTTTCTCCTCAAAAACACGGCGGATGAAACACTTTCCGAAGATCTGACGCAGGAAACCTTTTTGAAGATGATCCGCAACATTGAAAAATATGATCCGGGCGGCAGCGCATCCTTCGGAACATGGCTCATCACCATCGCCAGGAATTGCTACATCGATCATCTACGTCGCAACCGTATTCACTTGGAGGACATCGATTCGCTGCCGGTCGAGGATGAACGGAATGTGGCGGACGAAGTGGAGCGAAAGCTCCAATATGAGCAGATCATGGAAGCAATGGAAACGCTCCCTGTGGAGCAGGCACTGACAATCAAACTGAAATATGTAGAGGACATGACCCTCGCACAAATCGCAGAGCAATTCGGAGTACAGCAAAAGACCATTAAAAGCCGCATCCACGACGGTACGGTAAAGCTCCGAAAAAAATTAAATCTCAAGGAAAGGGGCGGATAACACATGAACTCGAATGTAGACCGCATGATAAATAACCTGACACCGGCCATTGAGCAGAAATGTGAGGAATTGCAAACGGCACGGAAGGAACGGCTGCAATCCCGTTTGTTTGCTTTACTCTGTGCCATGGTCATGCTGATCCCGGCACTGCTTGTATTTGCCGGTGTTTCGCTTACCATTTTGATCGCTCCGCTGGCCTTTATGACACTGAGTGTACTGTTGCTGCTGCCGGTATTGCTCTCCGGCATAGCAGGAAATCAAGGAGGAATTGTTTATGAATAGGCTTGAAAAAATCTTGTCCAAATGGGACTTCAAAAAAATTGCTGTCTGGTATCTCATCCTTGCCATTGTTGCAGGACTTGCCTGTGCTGGAACAGTGGGCTACATTTACCGGGAACGACTGAATTTTGCGTGGCAATATTCCCGTTTGGAGGAAGCAAAGGACGAAGCCGCATTAAAAACAGCCGTGGATAAAACCGCCTCTGCCTCTGCGGATGTTGTGGATGTATTGATTTTGGATGGGAACGATCAAGTGATCTACTCCGCAAAAAACTCAGAGTTTGCCTCGGGGACGTTAAAACTTGTCAGAGCTGGCAGTGAGAAGAAGTATCTAACTTCTGCGGAGCACCCGGACGCTGCCTTCCAGTATGTCAAGAGCGAGGAATTTATGCTCAATTCCATCATCAACAAGGATTTCGGGAAAATTCGCTCCGATTACGATGATGACAGCGTTTTTGACAGCGAGCTGGCGCAGAAGTCTATTTATATGCTCAGCCGCATCGGCGTTCACGGCAGCGACAGTGACGTCTATGTGATCACCGTTCCCACGACCGTCCCCGGTGGTATGACAGCCATCAAAGCCACGGCAGCGCTTGTCATGCTGTTCTTCTGCGTTTATTGGGTACTGATCGCCCTGTGGATGTATCGGGATGCGGCCAAGTGCAGGCTGTCACCGCTTTATTGGGGCTTGATCGGACTGTTTACCAATCTTATCGGATTGATCGTCTACAAAATCTACAAGCGCAGCATGGCGATCTGCACCGCTTGCGGTGCAGCCCAAAGTGCTGATCACCTGTACTGTTCTGTCTGTGGTGCACAGCTTGGCACTCGCTGTGAAAGCTGTGGCTGCAAGGTCTGTCCCAAGGATAGCTTCTGCCACCACTGCGGAAATAAAATCAGATAAAAAACTGAATATTCTATGAAATCGGTCTCCGAGATTCGGAGGCCGATTTTTTTGCCAACCATTTCACTATACCTGCGTGTAAGAGAGTG
>CAVBQH010000326.1:0-2594 GCA_963597485.1 Acutalibacteraceae bacterium | reverse complement strand
TTGTCAGTGATCCACATTCCAAGGTAGGTCATAGGATCTGCGTAGTCAGGTCCCCATCTGGTGAGGCCAAGCTCATAATTGCCGTCCTGAAGATCCTGGACTCTCTGCTTTTTGGGCTCTACCTTGATGGTGATGGTCAGCCCGGGAAGAGCGGTCTGCCACTGCTCCTGCAGAACGGTTGCAACCTTCTGCGGTGCATCATCGGCATCGACAACCATCTCAAACTCAAGAGAATCAACACCGAGCTCCTCAAGACCCTTGGTCCAGTACTCCTGAGCCTTTGTTACATCGTATGCGCAGACATCAGAGAACTTCTCCTGATCTGCCGAGAAATCAGAGCCGTCCGGGCCGGCCGCAAAATCCATAGGAACTGCGGTATAGGTCGGCTTGGAGCCATCCTTAAGAACATCCGTCGTGATCGCCTCGCGGTCGATGGCAAAGGTCAGAGCCTTGCGAATGTTGTCATTCTGCAGCTCCTCAACTCCCGCAATGTTCGGCGATACATACCAAAGGTATCCTGCGCCGACTGCCTGGAAGGCCGGATCATCCTCTACCTGATCCACCTGATCGCCGTTTACCAGCGTCATGTCGAGCTCGCCGTTCTGGAAGCTCATAAGAGCGGTCTGGGAATCCTGGATTACCTGGTAACTAAGGCCTGCCAGCTGAACACGGTCTGCATCGTAGTAGTCTGCGTTCTTGGTCAGGTGGAAAGCGGTTGCAGCAGGCTCATAGGAATCCAGAATGAAGGCGCCGTTGGAAAGGGTCGTCTCAGGGCTCGTTCCAAAGGTGTCTGCGCACGTCTCGAAGAACTTCTCGTTTACAGGATAGAAGGTCGGGAAGTACATAAGAGAGGTAAAATAGCTGACCGGTGCATTCAGCTCCACCTGGAGCGTATAGTCATCAACCGCCGTTACCCCCAGCTCAGACTTATCCATGGTCCCTGCGATGATCTCGGCCGCATTCTTCACCTGGCCGATATCGCTGAGCATGTATGCATACTCCGAAGCAACATCCGGATCAACGGCTCTTTGCCATGCGAACACGAAATCTGCTGCCGTTACCGGATCTCCGTTGGACCACTTCGCATCGCTTCTAAGATGGAAGGTCCAGGAAAGTCCGTCGTCCGATGTCTCCCAGCTCTCCGCGATGGCAGGGACTGCCTGGCCGTCGGAATCCATCTGCGTAAGACCATCTGTGTAATCCGCAATGATCTCGAAGGACGTTCCGTCGGTTGCCTGCTGCGGATCCAGAGACTCCACCGGGGTCTCCAACATCACCTTCAGGTCCTCCGTGGAGACCGTACCCGATGCCTCTTCCGTTGCTGCCTCTGTTGCCGCTTCTGTGGAAGCCGCTGCGGTATCTGCAGACGATGCATCGGAGCTGGAAGAAGCGCTGTCATATGCAGAGCTTCCGCAGCCCGCCATGCTAAGAGCCATAGCAGATGCAGCCAGAACAGCAATTGCCTGTTTTGACTTTTTCATAATGTTTCCTCCTTTGATAAAGTATCGCATCAGAGTTTTATCACTTTATTAAAGCAAAGCAACTCTTTTGCAAA
This sequence comes from Acutalibacteraceae bacterium, assembly GCA_963597485.1. Lineage (GTDB taxonomy): Bacteria > Bacillota > Clostridia > Lachnospirales > Lachnospiraceae > CAG-791. The sequence continues at coordinate 1,039 of CAVBQH010000326.1, read as the reverse complement.
AAACGCAAGGTCCGCCGGTTTTTCTACGTTACCAGTCGCGCTCCCTTGCGCATGCGAGCATTATATAGCCTTATTTAAGCAAAATCCACCAAACAGGTACATTTCTACTATTCCGCCAAAGAATTCTGTCGCTTAATTGTATTTTTGTATACTTTTATGCACCCCTCGCACTTCAAATACTTGGAATTGCCATCAGGCAATTCCGAGTATAAATCACCAGCCAACAACGACCAGCGCAGTGCCATTCTCCACGCTTACCGAAGCCGTCCTTCCACCTTCAATTTCATTCGAGCACCCAATCGGGAACGAATAGGTAAGCTCCGCATTCTCCAGCTCATACTTCATGCCCCGTATGGTCACTCCCCGAACCACCGGATCCAGTGCGAACATGGAAAACCGCCCCACAAAGCTCTTGTGAAATTCCTTTTTCTCATTTCGGATGACAAAGAGCATCTGATGATCGTCCATGATGTATCCCTGCGCTCCCTTCTCCTTCAAGAACAAAAGCGCCTGCAGATTCGCCATCGTATGGGAAATGCGTTCTCCCCCCAGTGCGCCGTACAGATCAAACCGCCGGTATCCCTTCTCCAGTCCGAATCGAAGAGCCGCCAACGTATCGGTGTCGTTTTTCTCCCGGGGAAGCGTCACAACGCGTCCCGGATCCAGACGCCGTACCTCCTCCAGTGCCGGACGCGTTTCCGGTGAAAGCGAATCAAAATCCCCGATGCAGTAATCCGGCAGCATCCCCATCTGGCTCAAATAGCTTAGGCCATTGTCTGCCGCTATGAGAAGATCGCCTTCCTTTTTATTCAGATCCATCCATGTAAAATCTCCCGCGCACACGACGATGCAGCGGCCGTTTTTCTGTTCCATATACTTCCTCTTTCTTCTGTAAGGATATACACTGTGGTGGTTATATTAATCGGCGAGCTCCCATGCGCGCTGAAAATCTGCATCAGCGACAGGGTGGCGGATGGATGTCCAGGTTCAGGGCCTTCCGAGGACCTCGGTGCTTGCGAGCGTCTTATGCGAGCTTAGC